>CAIXOA010000103.1 GCA_903920925.1 uncultured Microcaldota archaeon
GGATTACCATCTTGTGATTGCAAAACATGAAGACCGAAAGGCTTTTTTAAACTTAATCGGATTTAATCATGCAGACAAGCTGAGAAAGCTTGCCATGTGCCGAGGTCGCATAACCCGGGATTGCGTCGGTCTCGAACTGGTTACAATCCGAAAGGAGTAGGAACCATGTGAAAACCGATTCCGCAAGGAACTGCAGGTTCAAATCCTGCCCTCGGCGTTCTCTTCTATTTAATAAAATAATGGAAGAGAAAAGAAATGCGTAAGGAGTACGAGTGAAGAACCCCCTAAGCGAAGTGGAGGGGGATCAGAATGACACCTAAAAATGAGGGGGACGCTTCCCCCGCGTTTTTGGTTGCCTCGGTAGCTCAGCGGTAGAGCGCTCGCCTCGTAAGCGAGAGGTCGGGGGTTCAATCCCCCTCCGGGGCTTTCTTATTTTCGGAAGTGTACCCCCTAAATGTTTAAAATGGCGTACCCCCTAAATGTATATGTGACTACGGGCTATATTGAAAAGAAAAAGATATCCGGGAGGACGTACTACTATCTCACAGAAGTGAAAAGGGTTGGCGGGAAAATAAAGAAGACGAGGAAATACCTGGGCGTGCACACGCCCGCGGGCTTTGAGAAGCCGAGGCGGGAGCATCCGAAGCCTGTTCTTTCCGGTGAAGAGGCGGTCCTGCTGGAGAAAATAAGGAAGAACTACTCAAAAAAGCACAAAATCGGGAAGGGGCTCTGGAAGGAGGAGCGGGGGCGGCTGGTCAGCTTCATCTTCAACACGAATGCGATAGAGGGAAGCACGCTCACGCTTGAGGAAACGGAGGAGGCGCTGCAGGGGAAGCGAGTGAAGGGGAAGGAGGAATATGCGCGCGAAGCGAGGAACATGAAAAAATGCGTGGATTTCCTTTTCAGGAGCCGGGAGGAGATAACGGAGGAATTGGTGCTGAAACTTCATAAAATGCAGATGGACGGCTCGATGAAGGATGCAGGCAAATATAGGGAGGTGGACGTGCGGGTTGGGAGCTACTTCGCCCCGAGGCATGAGGAGGTGCCGGAGCTGATGGATAAATTCTTCAGGTGGTATTCCGAAGCGACGGGAAAGCTCAATCCTTTCGAGCTGGCTGCGCTCGTGCACCTCAAGTTTGTGCGGATACACCCATTCAGGGATGGGAACGGGAGGATGTCGAGGCTGCTGATGAACCTTGTCCTATTGCGGAACGGGTATCCGCTCCTCAATATTTTTGATGCTGAGAAGATACTTTACTATCTCGTGCTGCGGAAGGTGGATTACACGAAAAGGAGCAGGCATTTCGTGAGATACTTGCTCTCGGTTTTTGTGAAGCAGTACGAGGAATACATGTGAATAAGCCGGGCATTGGATGCCTGCTCGCTGCGTAAGGAGTACGAGCAAAGGGTGACAATGTGAAGTGGGGGAGGGTCAGAATGACCGGTAAAAATGGGGCAATAGTTTCGCCGAAGCGAAACTGTGCGCATTTTTCCCGCGGGAAAAATAGCGAGGGGCGCTCTCCTCCGCGTTTTTCCGAGACGGACTTATCTCTTTATATTGATTTTCCGGCAAATAGACTGGGGGACCTATGCTCACATACTCAAGGCTGCGGGAGTTGCAACGCTCCGAGATGCAGAACGCGGAGCTCGCAAACCTTGAGGACGGATTTTATCCGGAGCTGAGGAACTTCCTGGAATCGAGGAAGGCGGAGGCGCTATCCTCCCAGAATTTGCTCGTGATAAAGGAATGCGAGAACGTGAAGAAAATAGCGAAGGGAATAATCAACAAAAGGATGGAAAAGATAGTGCTCGTGTCCATACGCGGGAAATCGGACGTGAAGGGATTGACGCCGGAGGAGAAGGAGTTCCTGCTCAAGCTGAAGGAAGTGGTGGACAAGAACGAAGCTGTCATGCACGGGCTGGTGGACGTGGAGAAATGCGGCATTTCCGTCTCCGGGACCGATGCGGTGGTCGTTGGGGGCGGGAAGGCAAACATTAAAAGAATTAAGTTCACAAAAGATATTAGCCCCTACAAAGGGCTTGATGAAAAAGTCTACGGTCCCTTCAGGACCGGGGAAGAGGCGGAGCTTCCGGGCGAAGAGGCGCAATGGCTTCTCAAGGAAAAGATGGCCGAGCTGCTCCAGTAAATAACTTAAGGTGAATTTGAATGGAATTTCCGAAGGAGATTAGGACATACTGCCCGTACTGCAGGAAGCACTCGAAGATGAAGGTGAAGATCGCCAGCAGGGGGAGGGCAAGGACCATGGCAATTGGCACCAGGAGCCACGAGAGGACCCTGCTGGGGCACGGCGGAAAGAGGAAGGGCAAGAAGACCGTGAAGAAGCAGGGGAAACGGCAAAAATTGATGCTCACCTGCCCGGACTGCAAGAAGAGCGTCGAGAAGGTGCTTCGCGGAAGGACCAAGATGAAGGTGGTGCTGAAGGGATGAGTTCAGCTTCTGCCTGCGGGGCGCATAGGGCGCGGCAGGCAGCAGGTGCAGACTGAAGGTGAAAATATGAGCAAATTCATGAAGGTAAAGTGTGAGTGCGGGAACGAGCAGGTTGTTTTCGATAGTGCATCCACTCGTGTAAATTGCAAGGTGTGCAACAAGAGGCTGGTCGAGCCGAGGGGCGGCAAGTGCGCCGTTGTCGGCGGAACCATAGTGTCCGAGATGGATTGATGGTAACGCTCCCGCAGGAAGGCCAGCTTGTTTTCGCGGTGGTGAAGAAGATACTGCCCTACGGGGCGTTCTGCTCCCTCACGGAATACGGGGACATGGAGGGATTCATGCACGTTTCGGAAGTTGCGCCCCGCTGGATAAAAAATATTCATGAATTCCTATCCGAAAACCAGAAACTAGTGGTGAAGGTCTACAGGGTGGACGCGGCGAAGAACCAGGTGGACCTCTCGCTGAAAAGGGTCTCGGACCAGGAGAAGGTAAACAAGATGGAGGAGGTGCGCAGGGAGACGCGCGCCACAAAGCTTCTGCAGGTTGCGCTCAAGAACGCGAAATCGAAGAAGACGTTCGAGAAACTGAAGGCGGAGATAGAGACCGAGCACGGGGACCTTTACTCATTCTTCGAATCCGTGCGGGACGAGGGGGATGTGGCGTTCGGGAAACTGGACATCCCCAAGGAACTGCGCAAGGAAATTGAAGACCTCGTGGCTAAATATGTGAAGAGGCCGGTGGTGGAGATTTCGCGCGTGTTCAAGATAACGTGCTTCGAGCCGGACGGCATCGCGCTCATAAAAAAAGCATTGGAAGGGGTGCCCGCGCATTACCTGGGCGCGGGGCGGTACCAGGTGAGGATGGAGAGCGAGGACCCGAAGGCCGCGGAGAAGGAGATGGACAAGATAGCCGCGGGCGTGGAGAAGGGCCTGAAGGGCAAGGACTGCGTATTCTCTGTAGAGGAAAGCAAATGAAGCGGATGCGGAAGTGCCCGTCCTGTGGAGGATATACGATGGGTGGGGAGCACTGCGGCATGAAAACGAAGCCGGCGCACCCTCCGCCTTATAATGTTAACGACCGTTATGCAAAGTACAGGAGGGCGGAAAAGGGATTGTGATGATTGAGACGACGATAATCGAGAAGAGGGACGTGGGAAAACTGAAGAACCCCGCCATGGTCACAGGGCTTCCGGGCATAGGGCTCGTGGGGCAGGTAGTTGCAAAATACATGATAAAGAAGCTGAACGGGAAGAAGGTCGCGGACCTCTATTCCCCATATTTCCCGCACCAGGTCCTGATGACGAAGAAGGGGGGGATGAGGCTGCTGAAGAACAAGTTCTATCTGATTAGGCTGAAGGAAAGGGATTTGATTCTGGTGGTCGGGGACGTGCAGGCAATCACCGGCCAAGGGCAGTACGAGGTGGCGGGGAAAATCCTTGATTACTGCGAGAAGCACAAGATAAGGATGCTGATTACGCTCGGGGGGTACAGCTCCGGGAAGATGAGCGGGCCGAAGAAGGTGTTCGCCGCGGCGAACAATGAGAATGTGATGAAGAAGTACAGGGACCAGTTCGTATTCGGGGAGGCGAAGGGCTCCATTGTCGGCGTGGCGGGGCTGCTCCCCGCGCTGGCGCACGTGCGCGGGATGGACGCGATGTGCGTGATGGGGGAGACGCACGGGAGCTATGTGGATCCCTCCGCGGCGACCGCGGTCATCGACAAACTGTCGAAGCTTTTTGGGTTCAAGATAGACCTGGCGCAGCTGGAAGCCGAGGCCAAGGAGAGGGAGAAGGTAATTAAAAAGATTGAAAGCGAAATAGAGAAGCAGGCAACGGGGGAAAAGAAGGATATCACTTATATCCGGTGAATCTCTATGAAAGGGCAAATCTCGGCGGAAATGCTGATACTGCTGGCGGTCGTGATCGCGATTGTGGCCATTGCGGCGGTATACATGATGAACGCGGCGAAGCAGGGCGGGCAGGCGGTGGAGAGCCGCGTGAACGCAACCTTGGGGATAAACGGGAACACGCAGGGAGGGACCGGGCAGCCGGGGGACCCCTGCACCGCAAATATGGACTGCCTCTCCGGAAGCTGCCAGTACGGATACTGCAGATGAGCATGCGCGGGCAGGTGACGGCGGAATATCTTCTTCTGGTTGCCGTAGGGATTTCTTTGCTCGCTGTTTCGTTGGTCGCGCTCACCTCGATAAAGGGGGCGGAGGCGCAGGTCTATGCGAGGGAGAAGGCGAGGATAATCGCCGGGGATATCGCCTCCATCGGAAATGAGATCTGCGCGCTGGGTGACGGGAATTCCAGGGCTTACGCCTTGGAGAAGGCGGAACTGGGATGCGAAGGGAAAACGGTCACTGCTTCGGTTTCCGGGGCTTCCGCCAATGCGAGCATTTCCGATTGCGAAATTGAGTGCGGCGGCGAATACTCCGGGGAGATTATGATAAGGAATTCGCACGGGAAAGTGCTCATAGGGGCCTGATGAATTCCGCGAATTCCGGGTGGACTTTCCTCAATTCTTCTAACATCTCTAAGGCTAATTCGCGGATGGTGAAGTGCGCGAAGGGGGCGCTCCTGAGCCTGATGAAGGTGGCGAGCTCGCGGAGGTTCATTGTCGCGAGGACGCGGCGGTA
>CAIXOA010000104.1 GCA_903920925.1 uncultured Microcaldota archaeon
CGCCTTCTCATTGGTGAGCACATAATTCTTTGCTTCCAGGAAACCCATTCCGCACATTGCCGCGTTTATCCCTTCTCCGGCATCAACGAGCGCCCCTATTGTAGGGAGAGGCGGAAGCTCGGGAGTGAATTTCTCATACCCATGCCCTATCGCCACGTCCTCTATTATGTCTATGAACGAGATTATGTCCATCCGGTATGGCGGGACAAAAGCATATCCGTCCTTGAAAGCGTAGCCCATCTTCTCCAAAGCCGTTTTAGCCTCTTTCTTTCCCAGCTCCAGCCCGAGCACGCGGTTCGTCTCCGCCTCGTCATATTTGATTTTCTTCCATTCCATGTCCGGGTATTCCTTCCCGTCTATGTCCACGGAATAGAGCGTTCCGCCAGCATCCGCGAAGGAAGCTGCGATTATGTTCAGCACGCCTTCCACCGCCTCCTTTGATGTTCCGGTCACGTCCAGCAGAACATCCTTCGTCTTCTCAGTAACGCGCGTCCTCTCGCTGTTGATTATCGGAGGGAAGGAGATTATCCCTTTCCTGTCCTTTATCACGACCTTCCCGTGCCTCGCGAGCGCGGCATAGGCGACCCCTTTCGGGTGCTCATCCAGCACATCGTCCAGGCTCATCTCCTCGTCGCAATCAAGGGGCACGAAAGTCTCGTCCTCCCCGACAGCATACTCCAGCGGGAAGACTATCCCGTTCAGGTCATGGATTCCTATTGCGACCTTTTTCCTCCTTCTGCCAGCAGTATCATGCAATTTCTCCTGCATCTGCATGAGATTCTGTATGGTTTCGTCGTCAATCTTCACACCCTTCACGACTCCGCAGCGCACGAAGGGCCGGATTGATTCAACGCCCTTCCCCACGGTCATCCTGTAATCCGCTTTCTTCACTTTGTATTCCGGCGCCTTCTTTCCGTTGTAGCAGGCCAGTGCCCTCAGTATTCCCTCAGTGGAAAACAGGTCCGGCCGGTTCGGCGTGACCTCCACCGCCAGCCGCTCCTCCTTCTCCTCAGTGGGCGCCCCCATTCTTGTAAGCGTATCGATTATCTTATCCTTTGAAAGCCCGCTTTTCTTCTCCATAACCCCAGGATCAACCGCAACCACAGCCACATGAACCCCCCTTTCCAGCATCTCTGATCTCACAGCCCTTCCTTTCCTTCGCGAGCTTCCTTCCGTATTCCGTCGGATAATCGCCGTCGAGGCAACCCGTGCAAAGCCCGAGCCCGATGGCCCTCTTCAGGCCTTCCAGCGAAACGTAATAAAGGCTGTCCGCGCCTATGAATTTCCTTATCTCGTCCACGGTCTTCTTGTTCGCTATCAGTTCTTCGTACGTGGACATGTCAACCCCGTAGAAGCACGGGTGCCGTATTGGCGGGCAGGTGACGCGCATATGGATTTCCTTGGCGCCCGCGTCCCTTATCATCTTCAGTATCTCCTTCGTGGTCGTGCCGCGCACTATGCTGTCGTCAACAACAATCACGCGCTTGCCATCCACCACGCTCCTTATGGGGTTTAGTTTCGCCTTGACCGCCGCGACGCGCGTTTTCTGGTCTGGCATGATGAACGTGCGCGCCACGTACCTATTCTTGATTATACCCTCCTCATATTCTATCCCGAGAATCCTTGAAATCGCCAGCGCGGCCGTTCTCGCTGTGTCCGGAATCGGGACCACCACATCCGCCTTCACCGGCGCCTCCCGTGCCAGCGCCTCGCCCAGCCTCCTCCTCGCCTGGTGCACCTCCACGCCGTTTATTATTGAGTCCGGCCTGGAGAAATACACATACTCGAACATGCAGTGCCGGTGTGTTAGGGGAGCAATCGTCTTTTTCTGGAACCCCATGTCAGGGCTTATGATGGCCATTTCCCCCCCGTCCAGCGGGCCGAGGTGCTTCGCGCCGTTTATGTCCAGCGCCACGGTCTCGGATGCGGCGAAATATGCATCCTCGCTTTCCCCAAGCTCGAGCGGCCTTATCGCGTGCGGGTCCCTGAAAGCGAAGAGCACGCCGTCCTTTATCGCCACCACCGAGTAGGAGCCGTCCAGTTTTCCCATCGCGTGCCTGGCCGCGCCCTCAATGTCCCTGCCCGCAGCGAACGCCTCGGCAAGCACGTGCGCGATGACCTCGGAGTCCACAGTCCCTTCGAACTTGACGCCTTTTTTCTCCATCCCCTTTTTCAGCTCGAGATAATTAGCGATATGGCAGTTTGCCCCTGCAGTTAGCCCGGCCTTCTGCAGCACGGTGGGCTGCACATCCTCAATCTCCTGCCCGTCGGTTGTGGGATATCTGGTGTGCGCGATCCCAATACTGCCCTTAATCGCGATGTCCTTTTCCGAAAATATGCGGGAGACCAGCCCAAGGCCCTTCTTCTCATTAAGCTTCTTCCCATCGTAGATGACCATGCCGGCGGCGTCCTGCCCCCTGTGCTGGAGCGCGAGCATGCCGTTGTAAACAAGATTGGCGACCGGCTTTCCGGTCTTGGATAGCAC
>CAIXOA010000105.1 GCA_903920925.1 uncultured Microcaldota archaeon
CTTATGTCGTTGTGCATTTTTTCATTCCTCCGAAAATAGGTGTTCCTAGCGGGGTGGAGGTAAGTACAGGGCCGGAATGCTCGGCAGGGGAAACCGTTCCGTGCGTGAGCGCCTCGGGATGTGCGGGTTATAGGCCGTGCCAGCTCGGCAGATATGGGGAATGCATCGTGGACTACGTGTGCACGCCCGGCGAGGTTGGGAATTGCCCATTCACAGTGTGCACGGTAGGGAAAAGGACATGCAATGAGTGCGGAAGGTGGGGCGTCTGCACCGGGCCCCCTGGATGCGAAGGCACGGAAAACTGCTCCGCTGAGAACAATACAGCTTAAAAACACTATTTCTGAATGAAAAAGCGATGGACCTGCTGGCATTGCTGATATTCATAATTCCGTGCTATGTGGCAAACGCCGCGCCCGTGATTCTGGGCGGCGGGCAGCCCATGGACCTTGGCGCCAAATTCACGGACGGGCGGAGGATTCTCGGGGACGCGAAAACCATAAGGGGGTTCGTGGGAGGGGTGGCCGCGGGCACGCTCGCCGGAGGATTGCTTGCGCTGTACGTTCCTCTTCCCTTCTTCGAAAGCGCATGGGCGCAGTTCCTCTCCGGATTCGTCCTTTCCCTGGGCGCGCTTGCGGGCGATGCGCTGGGCAGCTTCATAAAAAGGAGGATGGGGATTGAGCCGGGAAAGCCATTTCCGCTCGACCAGCTCGGCTTCATAGTTGTCGGGCTGCTGTTCGCGTACCTGGTTGTCCCCTCGATTTACTCCCCGGAGATGGTAATCTTCATAGTCGTGCTCTCGTACGTCCTGCACATAATCGCGAACGCCGCGGCGAACAGGTTCGGGCTCAAGTCCGTTCCCTGGTGAAAAAATGGCAATGGAAACGCTGATAGTGTTCGGGCTCATTTCGGGGATAATCTTCGCCGGCTTCATAGGCGAGATGATATTCCGGAGGCTGGGCATTCCGGCGGTCCTTCTCCTTCTTGCGCTCGGGTACATGCTCGGGCCCATGTTCCACGAGGTTGACGTGAACACGCTCAGGAGCATGAGCTACATCATCGGGCCCCTCGCGCTGGTGATACTCCTTTTCGACGGCGGAATGAGGCTTAACATCTACGAACTCATACACGGAGGGGGGCGGGGAGTGCTCATGGCCGTGCTCGTCACCATCATCTCCATATTCATAGTGGGCGGCATATGGGTGGCGCTCGGCTACGACTTCATGATGGGCGCGGTGCTCGGCTCGATTGTAGGCGGGACCACATCCACTATGGTAGTCGCCATAGTCAACGGGATGAGGATAAGCGACAAGTGCAAGCAGTTCATCCTCATAGACGCCGCGCTCACGGACGTGCTCGCGGTCGTGCTGACGATTGCGCTGATGACGATAATAATCACGAACAGCGCCAGCGTGCAGGGGACGGGGAAGGAAATCCTGGGGAGCTTCTCCATCGGCGGCCTCATCGGCGGGCTGTTGGGGCTGGCGTGGGTCGCGCTCAGCAAGCAGCTCCGCACAATCAACTTCTTCTACATGCTCACGCTCGCAATCCTGCTGCTCGCGTACATAATCTCGGAGTACTTCGGGGGCAGCGGGGCGATTGCGGCGCTCATATTCGGCATAATGCTCGGCAACTACAAGGAGATAGGGCAGATGCTCAGGTTCAAGAACGTGGCGGAGGATGCCGAAATCTTCACTTTCCAGAACGAGATAGGGTTCATCGTGCGCGCGTTCTATTTCGTATACCTGGGTGCATTGGTAGTCATTGGAAGCACGTACTCCGTGCTCGTGGGGCTCGCGGTGATGGGCGGGCTCATCGTCTCCAGGCTTATCTCAACGCAGATTGCCACCTTCAGGAGCGACCTCGCGCAATACAGGTGGAACATAAACGTGTTCATGCCCAGGGGATTGGCGGCCGCGGTGATGGGGACTTATCCCCTGGCCGTGCTGCTCGAGAACAAGGATGCGATTGCCGCGGGCGTGTATGCCCCCTTGCTCGCGCAGGCGAACCTGTTTGTGGAGGTTTCCTTCGTGGTGATTGTCGCCAGCGTAATTCTTACTTCGATAGGCGTCTTCTTTGTGAGGAGGATTGACGCTGCAAAGGAACGGGAGGAGGGCGAAGGGGAGCCTGCTGAAAAAGGGAAAGAGGATAAAACCCGGGAAACTAAAAATGAGCCCGAACCTTACCAGGAAGAGGGTGTAAAAGTTGGAAGAGAAA
>CAIXOA010000106.1 GCA_903920925.1 uncultured Microcaldota archaeon
CGGGGCCCGCCCGAACGTCATAACGGATGCGAACGTGAACGACGTTAAGGCGAAAATCGTCGCAGAGGCTGCGAACATCCCCATGATTTATGAGGTGGAGAAGAAACTGATGAAAAAAGGGGTGCTGGTGCTTCCGGACTTCCTGGCGAACGCCGGCGGAGTCATCTCTTCATACTGCGAGACGATGGGATGGAACGAGAAGAGGATGTTCGAGACCGTGCGGGAGAAAATCACCAGCAATACCAAACTGGTGATGGAGAGGGCGAAGGACGGGGACACGAGGGCCGCGGCGCTTGCGATTGCGAAGGAACGGGTATTGGACGCAATGAGAAGGAAGGGCATCGGGAAATAACGCCTTTTCCCCCGGCTTTTGGAAAGCTATATAAATGGGTATAATCATAGGTTTTCCTGAAAAATGGTTCTAGAGGGTGGTCTGAATGGCAGAAGAAAAAAAGAAAGAGAGCGCTTCCGCGCCCGAAGGGCAGAACATGCTCTATCTCTGGGCGGTCGGGGGGCTTATAATCGGGTTGATACTGGGCTACGTTATTTTCCCAGGCATGGCGCCGGCGGCAAACACCGGCACTACGGTTACGGGCGGAAATACTACAACCGCGTTCACGCTCGACCAGTCAAAGGTCGCGCAGGTTGCGGGATTCCTGCAGAACTACTACTTCGTTTCCACCGGGAATGATACCACAGTGGCCTTCACCAGGTACGTGGACAAGGGCTCCTATGTGGAACTTTACTATACCGTGGCCGGGCAGGAGATGCCCGTGCTGGTGTCCAAGGACTACAAGTACTTCTATGCGGGCGCCTATGATTTCACGACTACGATGAGCCAGATGCAGGCCGCGAGGGCGCAGGCGGAGAACCAGACCGCAACGCAGGCCCAGGGAATCCCCCAGAGCAGCAACCCGCAGGTGCTCATGTTCGTCATGAGCTACTGCCCGTACGGGAACCAGGCCGAGGCGGGGCTTGTCCCGGTAATCCAGCTTCTCGGGGACAAGGCGACATTCGAGCCGGTTTACATCATCTACCCCAGCGGCAATGAGTGCGCGGACAACAACGGCACGAGGTACTGCTCGCTCCACGGGAACTCCGAGCTCTGGCAGGACGTGAGGGAGAAGATAATCTTCAACATATACGGCGAGAAGAAGTGGGCCGAGTACGTGGGAAGGGCGGACACGGAGTGCGCCGTTACCAACATCGACACATGCTGGGCGACCGTGGCAAACGAGACCGGGGTGAACAAGACCGCGGTGCTGGCCGAGTTCGACGCGAACAAGTTCCACATACTCGACGGGGAGATAGCGATGACCACAGCGTACGGGGTTAGCGGCTCGCCGACAATAATGATAAACGGGGCGACCTTCAACGGCGGCAGGACCGCGCAGGCATATAAGGATGCCATTTGCGGCGCGTTCAACAGCGCTCCCTCGGAATGCGGCCAGAACGTGACCGCGGGCACCACTGCGGCCCCGGCCTCCGGAAGCTGCGGATAAACTTTTCTTTTTATTACTTTTCTTTCTTATTCTTCTTCTCTAAACGGTGATTCAGATAACCAAAGGAAAGTTTTACCTTACCACGGCCATCCCCTACGTAAACGCGGCGCCCCACCTCGGGCATGCGCTGGAGTTTGTGCAGACGGACGCCATTGCGCGGTATCAGCGGCTTGAGGGAAAGGAGGTGGAGCTGGTAACCGGCTCGGACGAGAACAGCCTCAAGAACGTGCATGCGGCCGAGGCGAAGGGAGTCACGCCTGCGGAGCTTTGCGAATCCAATGCCGCCGCGTTCAGGGTAATGGCGGATGCGGTCGGGCTTTCCTATACCTGCTTCAGGAAA
>CAIXOA010000107.1 GCA_903920925.1 uncultured Microcaldota archaeon
CCGTATTCCGTCTCCGCAATCACCACCTGCACGCGGTTCGCCGTGGCCGCAAACAGGTTGCTCACCTCGCTCACGTTCTGCACCCGGTTCACTATGTTCACCGGATATGCGTTCTTGATGAATATGATAAAAGTATGCCCAGCTGCAATCTTCAGCGCCTCCTTCTCCGCCCATTTCTGCAGGTCCGCATCATTCCCGTCGCTCCTCACGAGCCTCTTGCCGGACGCCTCGCAGAAGGCCAATCCGAATTTTATCCCGATGCCGCTCTCCACCAGGGTTTCGTAAAGGTCCTCAACCGTTTTTATGAAGTGGCTTTGCCCTATTATCACGTTTGATTCCTTCGGCATCTCCACTTCCACAATTTTCAATTCAACGTCGCTCATATTCCCACTTTTTCCAAAATCCTGCTCGTTCTTGCCAAGTTCGGGTTCGCGTGCGCCTTCAATTTCACGACCTTCACCCCCTTCGGCTTAAGGATTGGCTTCTGGTCATATCCATAAGCGATTATGTCCGGCTTCACCCTGGCGAGCGTCTCCTTCATGTCCTTCACTCCAGGAATCGCCAGGTTTACCATTCTCAGCGCCCCCACAATCTCCTTCCTGTATTTCTGGTTGTGCAGGGGCGTCCTTCCTTTTTTCCTTATGAATTCATCCCTTGCAACAACCACAATCAAAACGTTCCCCAATTTCGCCGCTTCGGAAAGCGCAAGCACGTGCCCGATGTGTATCACATCGAACACCCCTCCCGTGAGCACCACCTTCAATCTCTCCCGCTTCAGCTTGGTCAGGAAGTACCTGTTTCCCTTCTTTTCCAGCATCCTCTTCTCTCCCGGATAGAGCTTCGCGTAATCGCTTGCGCTGATTCCGTTGTCGCGCACCTGCATCAGATAAAGATTCCTGATTACGCTCCTCACTATGGATAACACCTTGTTATTGTGCGGGGGAATGGAATCGCATCCCTTATATGGTTAAGCCCGAGCACCCATTTGGTCAATCTTTCGATTCCCATCCCGAATCCGGAGTGGGGGACGCTCCCATATCTGCGCAAATCCACGTACCACTTCATGTCCCCGTTCGGGTCAAGGCCGAATTCTTTCATGCGCGCAATCAATTCGTTGTAATCCCAAATCCTCTCGCTGCCCCCGATAATCTCCCCGTGCCCTTCAGGCGCGAGCAAATCGTTGTTCAGCACATATCCCGGCTTCTTCGGGTCCTCGCGCATGTAGAATGCCTTTATCCCCTTCGGGAACTTCTCCACAAAGAGGGGCTTCTCATATTCCTTGGTCAAAATTGCCTCCTCATCCGCCCCAAAGTCCTGCCCTATTTCCATCTTCCCTCCCAATTTGTTCACCTGTTCCACAGCGTCATCATAGAGCATGCGCGGGAAGGGCGCCTTCACTTTTTTCAATTTCGCCGGGTCCCTCTCCAGCTCTTCCAGAAGGTCCGGGTGCTCCTTCACGAACTTCTGCACCGTGTAGGAAATCATATCCTCCTGCAGTTTCATGTTGTCCTCGTGCGAGTACCAAGCCATCTCGGGCTCCAGGTGCCAGTATTCCGCCAGGTGCCGGATTGTGCGGCTCTTCTCCGCGCGGAAGGATGGCGCGAACGCATACACCTTCCCCAGGCCGAAAATCATCACCTCCGCATAAAGCTGCCCGCTCTGCGAAAGGTAGGCGGGCTCCCCGAAGTAATCCATCGCAAAGAGGGTGCTTCCCCCCTCGCATTGGGATTTCGTAATCACAGGCGGAACTATTTCATAAAAGCCGTCCCCATCCAAATATTCCCGCAGATAATTCACCAGATGGTGCCTCGCCTTCATCGCCGCGACAAGTTTCCTGCTGCGCAGCCAAAGGTGCCTCACATCAAGGAGGAACTCCTCGCTCAAATCCTTCGAAATCGGAAATGGTTCGCCCCGCGAAACCATCCTGAAGTCGTCCACCTGAAGCTCCCATCCGCCGGGAGCGCGCTCATCCTTTTTCACAGTGCCCACAATTTCCACGGAGCTTTCTATGTAAACCTGCGAAGCCTCGGTAAAGGATTTCTCGCCCACCTTTTCCTTCTTGATTGCGCACTGTATCCTTCCGGAAGCATCCCTCAGAATGATGAAATTGAGGTTCCCGCTCCCCCTCTGCCTGTGCACCCATCCCCGTATGGAGACCTTCTTCCCTTCCATCTCGCCCTTCAAAATCTTTCCAATTTCCACGTACATTTTCCCACCGTCAACTTCACTCCATCCAGTCCTTCAGCCATCCGCTCACGGCGAAAGGAGCCTTCTTCAGCCCGGCAACATCTTTGCTCCCGGTAAGGAGTGCGCATATTTTCATCTGCAGAACCCATTCCGCGCAGGTCGAATCCAATTTATTGTCCTCATAGGCAAGCAAAAACGGGCGGGAAGCTCCGGCAACGGAGGCGCCCATGGCAACCGCCTTTGCCGCATCCACTCCGTTCCTTATCCCCCCGCTGCCCACAAGCGGAAGCACGTCCTTGCACATCATTATCGAAACCGCGGTTGGGATTCCCCATTCCTCGAATCCCGCAGGGGACCCTCCACGCTCGTATTCAACCTTGCTCCAGGAGGTCCCTCCCCCTCCCGCAACGTCTATCCATTTCACTCCCGCGTCCCTGAGCTTTATCGCAACATCACGATTTATGCCCGCGCCTGTTTCCTTCACCATCACCGGCACGTCCAGCGCGCCGCACGCCTTCTCTATGTTTTTCAAAACCCCGCGGAAGTTCCTGTCGCCCTCAGGCTGCACCATCTCCTGCAAGGCATTCAGGTGAATCGCCAACCCATCCGCCTCAATTTTCGAGACGAGCGCCTCCAGCCTTTCCATGTTCCCTTCCAGTTGCGCGGCCCCTATGTTCCCAATAATCGGAATAGAGGGCGCCTCCTTCCTCACCATGTAGCTCTTCTCGCTTCCCCCCTCAAGCATTGGCCTCTGGCTTCCCAATCCCAATGCAAAATGGTGTTTATCCGCAACCTTCGCCAGTTCCGCATTGATTTTTCCGGATTCCGCCACCCCTCCGGTCATCGCAGTAATCATCAAAGGAAAGATTTTTTTCCCGAAAAATTCCGCCTCCAGTTTTATCTCTTCAAAATTTAGCTCGGGAAGCGCGTTGTGCAGGAACTCCATGCACTCGAACCCGGCCTTCCTGGAGTACTCTATCCCATCCTCCATGCAGATGTCCAGGTGGTCCTGCTTCCTGCTTTTCGTTTTCTCCTTCATAAGCATCACTTCTTTTCCTTCCTGGGGAACACGACGCTTGCGTATCCAACCACGCGGTCAGTATCCCCCCCGCTTTCCCCTGAGTTGGTATAGTATAGCAGTTCCCCCTTCCTGCACTTCATCCTTTTCACGTATTCAAGCACTGAAGCAATAGGCCCGTGGCCGCATATGCTCCAGTCGTGCTCGATTGCGCGGTGCTGGAACCCCTCCGGATCAAGCCCTGTGATGAAAGAGAGCGCATCCATGTCCTAGATC
>CAIXOA010000108.1 GCA_903920925.1 uncultured Microcaldota archaeon
ATTCCTCAAGACGAGGCGCACGGTATAGGATTTTTAAACTATTCTATACGTAATTTACAAACTCATCTTCATCAGTATTGATGGTGGTATAATGGCCAATGGTGAATTCGCAGGACGAAACGTAAAAAGGAACAGGCAAAAGAGCAGGTGGCTCTCCAAGAGATGGAAGAGGAGGGCGCTCAAGCTGAAGGATAAGTACGACCCGCTGGAGGGTTCCCCGCAGGCGAGCGGGATAGTGCTGGAAAAGATTACTTTGGAGCAGAAGCAACCTCACTCCGGATTGATAAAATGCGTGAAGGTGCAGCTCGTGAAAAACGGAAAAGTGGTTTCCGCGTTCCCGCCCAGGGACAAGGCGATCACGCTCATAGACGAGCACGACTCCGTGGTCATCGCGGGGCTCGGAGGCTCCCAGAGGGGGCAGATGGGCTCAATCCCGGGAGTCAGGTACAAGGTGGTCAGCGTCAATGACGCGGACCTGCAGGCCCTGAGGCACGGGAAGAAGGAGAAGCCCAAGAGGTAGTCATCATGAAGATTTTCGGAAAATACGAAACGGATGAGGTGGAAATCAAGGACCCGAGCCTGAAGACTGTGGTTTCGTTCGGCTCGCCCCGCGTGCACACTTTCGGCCGCTACCAGAAAAGGCAGCACGGAAAGTTCAAGCTGAACGTGGTGGAGAGGCTCGTGAACAAGCTGATGCGCGGCGGGACGGGCGAGAAGACTTCGGGAAAGGTCATCAGGACCAAGGGGAGGCTCCAGGGCAAGAAAATCCATATAATAAACGTGGTGGAGAAGGCCTTCGGCATCGTCGAAAAGAAGGCGAAGGCGAACCCGGTGCAGGTGCTGGTGAAGGCGCTGGAGAACTCGGCGCCCCGCGAGGACATCACGAGGGTGTCGCACGGAGGCATAAGCTACCAGATAGCGGTGGACGTTTCCGCGACCAGGAGGCTGGATATCGCCCTCAGGAACATCACGCTTTCCGCGCTGATGAGGGCGTTCAACAAGCCCACGTCGCTTTCGGAATCCCTCGCGGACGAGATCATCTATACCGCGAACGGGGACCTGCAGAATTCCTATTCCATAAAGAAGAGGGACGAGCTCGAGAGGATGGCGAGGAGCGCGAAGTAGCCCCTTATCCATTTAGGTGAATTCACCTTCTGGCTGCCTTCGTGGCGGATATCGCCCGGGAAGCCAGATGGTGCAGCCTGAAGGTGAAAAAATGGGAAGAAAGGAAATCGTAGTCGAAGAAGTGCAGAGGCTGATGAGCGGGAAGGAGCAGGTCAGGAACATTGCAATCGTTGCGCACGTGGACCATGGGAAGACGACCATGACTGACTCGCTTGTGGCCAGGGCAGGCCTCATCTCCAAAGAGCTTGCGGGCGAGCAGAGGATGATGGACTTCGACGAGCAGGAGCAGGCGAGGGGAATCACGATCAAGGCGGCGAACATCTCCCTCGGATTTGAGTATGAGGGGAAGCCCCATTTGATTAACCTTATTGACACGCCGGGGCACGTGGACTTCGGCGGGCACGTTACCCGTGCGCTCCGTGCGGTGGACGGATGCGTGCTGGTGGTGGACTCCGTGGAGGGAGTGATGCCGCAGACCGAGACCGTGCTCAGGCAGGCCCTTAAGGAGAGAGTGAAGCCAGTTGTTTTCATCAACAAGATAGACAGGCTCATAAACGAGCTGCAGCTGACCTCTGAGCAGATGCAGCAGAAACTCGTAAAGGTAATCCTCGGGGTGAACAAGATCATCGAGGGGAATGCGCCCCCCGAGTTCAAGAAGGACTGGGTTATCGGGGTGGACAAGGGGAACGTTGCCTTCGGGAGCGCGTTCAACAAGTGGGCGGTATCCTTCGAGTCGATGAAGAAGAACAACATAAAGTTCAGCGACGTATACGATACGTGCAAGAACGGGACGCACGCGGACCTGGTGGCCAAATCGCCCCTGGACGAGGTGCTCCTGGGCATGGTGATCAGGCATCTGCCCAACCCGATAGTCGCGCAGAAATACAGGATTCCCGTGCTCTGGAAGGGGGACATAACCTCCCAGGAAGGCAAGGACATGAGCACGTGCAGTTCGACCGGGGCGACCATAGGGATTTGCTTCGGCATCGTTTACGACGAGCATGCGGGGGAAGTCGCGGTCGTAAGGCTGTTCTCAGGAGAGATAAAGAAAGGGGACATGATTTACGTAGCCTCCAAAAAGAACTACTACAAGGTGCAGCAGGTCGGGGTATTCATGGGTCCGGACCGCGTGCAGGCCGAGACGATCAGCGCGGGGAACATCGGGGCGGTGGTCGGGCTGAAGGATGTGTACATCGGGGAAACGATTAGCTCCAAGGAAGTGGAGCCTTTCGAGGAGATTAAGCACTACTCGGAGCCGGTGGTCACGAAATCCATAGAGGCCAAGGAGAGCAAGAACCTTTCCAAGCTCGTTGAGGTTTTGCGCGG
>CAIXOA010000109.1 GCA_903920925.1 uncultured Microcaldota archaeon
CAGGAAGGATGGATTCCTTTTCCCCTTTCTTTATTTTTACCCCGGTGACCTTTCCGTTCTTGATTATCAGGTCGGTTGCCATGGTCTTTATGAGGACCTCCAGGCCGAAGGATTCCATCTCCTTGTTTATGGAGACGACCACGGATGGGAGGACGTCGCTCCCTATGTGTTTCTGCCTGATGGGAATGTATTTGAGGCCCTCTTTCATCGCGCGGATTTCGAGATTTCTTGCCTCGGGGCTTATTTCCGCCTTCTTCGGCGCGCCATGGTCGGTGAATATCTTGTCCACGTATGCGATTAGTTCTTCTGCTGTGGAGCGGGGCACGAATTCCATGAGGTCGCCCCCGATTAGCGGGTGGAGATTTAGCTTCCCGTCGGAGAAGGTGCCGGAGCCGCCCATCCCCGCGATGTAGTGGGGGCCTGCGGAATCCTCCTGTGCTATGGCTTTCTTTCTTTCCTCAACGTCTAATCCGGCTTCCACCAGGGTTACTTCCTGGCCTGCCTTGGAAAGCTCGTAGGCGGCGAACATCCCCGCTGGGCCGCCGCCGATGACTACTATTTTGGACATAGGAACCAAAGAAGAAAGTATAAGTTAGAGTTTAAATGGATTGCTAAACCGGCGGCCCAATCCCGTAAGTATGGCATTAAAAGGGTTGGCGGAGGGTACTGGACGAATACCGTCAACCGGTGGTCTGGATGCTTTCCCGCGAAGACCTGGTAAACTTCGATGCGTGGTCTGCTCCTGCGGAAGCCGTGCTGGAGAGGCTCGCGACCACCCAGGACGGGATATCAGAGGACGAGGCCGATAGGCGGCAGTCCGTATTCGGCCTGAACGAGCTGGCGCCGAAAAAGAGGCTGAACCTGGCCTCCAAGTTCCTCTCCTACTTCTTCAACCCGCTGATAGCGCTGCTGCTGATTGTGGGGGCGGTCTCCTACATAATGGGGAACCTCATAAGCGCGGGCATAATCTTCGCCATGGTGCTTGTCAGCGTGTGCATAACGTTCTACCAGGAGTATACGGCAAACGATTCCGCGGACAAGCTCAGGAAAATGATACGAAACACCGCCACGGTCATAAGGGAGGAGGGGCAGCGCGAGATACCACTCAAGTTCCTGGTGCCCGGGGACATAGTAAGGCTGTCGGCCGGGGACATGGTTCCGGCGGACTGCAGGATACTCATAGCAAAGGATTTCTTCATAAACCAGGCGTCGCTCACCGGCGAGTCCCTGCCCGTTGAAAAGTGCGCCAGCCCCTGCCACGAGAAGGCGTGCATAACGGAGAAGACGGACATGGTGTTCTTCGGGAGCAGCGTGGTCAGCGGCTCCGCCGAAGTTGTCGTGGCGAAGACAGGGGTGGAGACGCAGTTCGGGGAGCTGTCGCTGCGCCTTTCCCGGGCCGCCCCGGAGACCGCCTTTGACAGGGGCATACGGGAGTACAGCATGCTCATGGTCAAGTTCGTGGTGGTGCTGGTCCTGCTCATCTTCTTCATCAACGCCGTCCTGAGGAGCGACATTGTGCAGGCCCTGCTGTTCGCCCTGGCCGTCGCAGTGGGCCTCACGCCCGAGATGCTCCCCGCAATGGTCACGGCGAACCTCTCCAAAGGCGCCAACAGCATGGCGAAGAGAGGCGTTATAGTGAAGCGCCTGCCCGCGATACAGAACCTCGGGGCGATGGACGTCCTCTGCACGGACAAGACCGGCACCCTCACCGAGGACAGGATAAAGCTGGTGCGCCACGTGAACGCGGAGGGGAAGGAGGACGAGCAGGTGCTCCAGTTCGCCTACCTGAACAGCTATTACCAGACCGGCCTCAGGAACCCTCTTGACGTGGCGGTGCTCGTCCACGATGCGGTGGGGGGCGCGGCAAAGGTTGATGAGTACAAGAAAGTGGATGAAATTCCATTCGATTTCGCACGCAGGCGCATGAGCGTCGTGGTGTGCGGAAAGCGCGGGAACATCATGCTGACGAAGGGCGCCCCGGAGTCCGTGCTTCCCTTGTGCACCCACATAAAAATCGGCGGAAAGGCCGCCAGGTTCGGGAAGGGGCATCCGGAGCGGCTGAAGGCGATTTACGACCGGCTGAGCAGCGGCGGCTTCAGGGTGCTTGCGCTCGCATCGAAAAGCCTGCCACGGGAAAACGTTGCCTATGGGGTGAGGGACGAGAAGGGGCTCACTTTTGACGGCTTCCTCGCCTTCCTCGACCCTCCGAAAAAAACAGCGAAGCAGTCCCTCTTCAAGCTGATGAAGCGCGGAATTGAGATAAAAATCCTTTCCGGGGACAACGAACTTGTCAACCAGAAGATAGCCGGGGATGTTGGGCTGAATGTGAAGGGCACCATCCTGGGCCGGGATGTGGACAATGCGAGCGACGAGTCGCTCCAGGTCCTGGTGGAGGAGAACACGATATTCGCAAGGGTGTCCCCCATACAGAAGGAGCGCATAATCCTTGCGCTGCAGAGGAACAAGCACGTGGTGGGTTTCCTCGGGGACGGCATAAACGATTCTTTGGCGCTTAAGACTTCGGACATCGGCATTTCCGTGGACTCGGCTGTGGACGTGGCGAAGGAATCCGCGGACATCATCCTCCTGCGCAAGAGCCTCCATGTGCTGTACGAAGGGGTGGACCAGGGGAGGAAGACCTTCGCGAACATAATGAAATACCTGAAGATGGGCTCGAGCTCAAACTTCGGAAACATGTTCTCGGTGGTGGGGGGCAGCATATTCCTTCCCTTCCTGCCCATGGCGCCCCTGCAGCTGATACTGAACAATTTCCTTTACGACATGTCCCAGCTCACGATACCTGCCGACAACGTGGACCAGGAGGAGCTGATGAAGCCCGCAAAATGGAACATCGACAGCATAAAGAACTTCATGGTGTGGATAGGGCCGGTGAGCAGCATATTCGATTATATCACATTTGGGGTTCTGCTCTTTATCATACATGCGCCCCAGCAGGTCTTTCATGC
Organism: uncultured Microcaldota archaeon; assembly: GCA_903920925.1. Taxonomy (GTDB): domain Archaea; phylum Micrarchaeota; class Micrarchaeia; order Anstonellales; family Bilamarchaeaceae; genus CAIXOA01. Next base: position 2,967 of record CAIXOA010000109.1, read on the forward strand.
GGGATGGTTCATAGAGTCCATAATGACCCAGACGCTCGTCATACACGTGATAAGGACCAACAAGATTCCGTTCCTGGAGAGCCGGCCGAACAAGTTCCTAATCCTCTCCTCAATAGCAATAGTTTCTATCGCCCTGCTGGTGATATTGACGCCTATACATACGTATTTCGGCTTCGAAGATTTGCCCGCGGAATACTTCCCGATGCTTGCTGTGATTGTGGTTGCCTACCTGTGCCTTACGCAATTAGTGAAGATGCAGCTGTACAAGCGGAAAATCATATGAGCTTTCCGGAAGCGTGTCGGGCGCAGGAAGCAGTTTTTAACCCTGCTGAGAGTTAGGGATGCATGGAGCCAAAGCAGGCCTGGATGGTTGCGAGGTTCGCATTAGTGGTGCTCATTTTTGCGGCAATCCTCTTTGTTTCCGCAGGGACTATTTACTGGCCACAGGCGTGGCTCATGGAGCTCATCTATTTCTCGTGGGCGATTCCGGTGCTGATATGGCTGAATAAGAACAACCCGAAATTGCTTGAGGAAAGAACGAACCTGACAAAAAGCTCTGGGAAGGGGTGGGACAAGATAATCCTCTTATTCGCCGCGGCATGCTATCTGGGGGTTTTCGTTGTTTCGGGTCTGGATTTCAGGTTCGGATGGTCTTATATGCCCCTTTACCTTGAGGCTGCAGGGTTTGTGGGCCTTGCTCTTGCGTTCTCCGCGATGTTCTGGGTGATGAGGGAGAACACTTATCTATCTAGAGTGGTGGAAATACAAAAAGGGCAAAAGGTCGTCACGACCGGGCCG
>CAIXOA010000110.1 GCA_903920925.1 uncultured Microcaldota archaeon
AGCCGTCCGCGCCTCCAATTCCGCAGTTAAGGTTCTCTGTGGCGCTGGAGTCAGCACCAAGGAGGATGTAAAAAAATCATTGGAATTGGGCGCAAAAGGGGTGCTCCTTGCCTCCGCCTACGTGAAGGCAAAGGACCCGGTCAAGTTCCTGCAGGAATTTGCGGGAGCATTTCATCCGTAGAATATCGGCCTCAGGGAAAGCTCCTTCGGCAGACTGAGCTGCTCAAACGGCTTCCCCTCAGTTTTCTTCCTAATCTCCGCGGCCAGCTCTTCCGCTTTCATTTCCTTCTTCGTTCCGGTCTCACGAACAGTAATCGCTAATTTGCCGCTCTCCATCTCCTTGTCCCCGACCACAACCACGTAGGGAACCCAGTCCTTCTCCGCCTGCCTTATCTTCTTTCCAAGGGATTCTTCCCGGTCATCTATGTCCGCGCGCACCCCATCAAAAGAGGAAAATAGCTTTCCAGCATACTCCATGTGCTTCTCCGAAATAGGGATAATCCTAACCTGGGTAGGTGAAAGCCAAAGAGGAAGCATCGCCTTCTCCCCTTTCTCCATCCGCATCCCTTCTTTCTCCAAAAGGGCATAAACCACCCTCTCAAGGCTCCCGGAAATGGACGCATGAGTAATCACGGGCTTTTTCTTGCTCCCGTCCTCATCCACGAAATGTATCCCGTAGGTATCCGCATTCTCCACATCTATCTGCACAGTGGTCAAAGCAGAAGCCTTGTCCATGGAATCAACGAAATTGAACTCAAATTTAGTAATGAAGTACGCATACCTCTCGTCAAACATCTCCACGAGCACAGGCCTCCCAATCCTCTTCACCATCCCCACGTACCACTCCTTGTTCTTGTTGAAGAAGTCTGTCTCTATCCTGAAACCCACTTCCGACTTGTCAAACAATCCAACCGAGCCAAGCCAGGAAATCCCCAATCCCAGCTGCCTCTCGAACTCCTCCTGTGCCTGGGGTATGTCCCTGCAGAAGGCGTGCATATCCGGCATCGTAAAGGCGCGCAATCTCTTCAGGCCGGCCAGTTCCCCGCCTTGCTCCCGCCTAAAGGAATATTTCGTAAGCTCATACATTTTCAATGGAAGGTGCTTGTGCGAAATCACCATCCCCGTAGCCATAAGGAACTGCCCGAAGCAGGCGGAAAATCTCAAAAACAGTTTCTTCTCGTCCGAAAGCACCACATACTGCCTCGCAGGGAACCTGCTGAGGTATTTCTTCAGCGCAGGATGCTCAAAATCATACATTATAGGAGTCTCCACCTCCATCGCACCGTAATCCACGCAGAAGTCCGTGATGCTCTTCTCAAGGATTTTCTTGATCAATCTTCCGTTCGGATACCAGCGGAAGTTCCCCTGGTCCGTCCCCGGCTCGTAATCCACGAACTCGTGCTCCTTCATTATCTTTATGTGGGGCGGCTCCTTCTCATAGGCGCGGACCTTCTTCGTCTCATAGGTCATGAACTTCTGCAGTCCCTCGTGCCCCCTGTAGTTGAACTTCTCGTGCTCAACCAGTTTCCCGTCCGGGGTCAAAACATAGAACCTGCTCTGCAGCCCCGCCTCCTTCTTCAGGGAGTCCGAGACCTTCTCCTCGGTTTCCACGCTCTTTATCTTCATCTCTTTCTTTTCCGCCTTCATGCCCGGGGTAAACACGCGCGAAAGCTCGCTCAAAGGATGCCCCTTGGTCTCCACCTTGAACTTTTTGTAATATCCGAAAGGCGCCCTCACCACGTTGAAGCCCTCGGCCTTCAGCGCCCCCTCGATATCCTTAATCAGCTGTATCGCAGATTCCGGGGAAGCGGGCGTGCTCCCAAAAAGAAGGTGCGCATAGGGGTAAAGCATCACGTTCTTGCATTTAATCTGGTCGGAAACCGAAAGCAGATCCTCGACCGCCTGCTGCGCAATCCCGGGAAGGTCCTCCTCGTCACTTTTTTCCACCGCAATCCGCGCCCAGATTACGTCGCTCATCTCGCTCTTCTCCATCTCCTTGGAAATCTCCTCCGCAAACTTAGTTTTCCTGGTGGTTTCGTAGGAAACCCTGTCCGCGTGGATGATAAGCTCCTTCATCTCAATACCCCCTATATTGTAACCATGGTTACATGAACCATATGGTCGCACCCGTTGCCCCTTTCACCATATCCAAACATGCAGGCAGTCATATGGTTCACTAGTCCCCAACCCCCTCTATTATCGCCGCATACGCCGGCCTGGATATCAACAATCCCAAAAGCGCACCGAGTATTGTCGAAATGGCGAACCCGATGATCTCGACCATTCCCGAGAAAAGCAGCGGGACCATCGCGAACACCGCCACCGTAACCGTGGTCGTAACAATCTCGAACGCCCTCCCCAGCTTCTCGTCCTTTGTCCCCTCCTTTTTCAGCAGCTCGTCCGTAATCACGATCTGCGAGTCCACCCCGACCCCGATCGCCGCTATAATCCCCGCCATTCCTGCAAGGTCAATCGTGAACGACCCAATCACGGAGAGAAGTATCACCATCTCCGATATGCTTATCGCGATAATCGGCAGCAATATGCTCGTCTTCCTGTACCTTATTGAGATAAAGAGGGATATCGCAACAAGCGCCAATCCCAGCCCGATTATGCTCATCCTGAGGAACTCTTCGCCCAGAGGAGCGGGAATAATGGTCTTCGAGCCTATAGAGATCTGCACAGGAAGCGCCCCTCCTTTCAAGATGGACTCTATTTTCCTCTCATTATCGTAGGCATTCTGCGTCTTCACACTGCCCGTCCCCTCTGCAACACCCCCGATCTGGTACCCATAATTCGGAATCCCGGTAGTGATGGAAGGGGAAAGGCTCGGGGAAGAAAGCAGCCCTACTGCCTGCCATTCCTCTATGATTATCCCCTGCACATTATTGGACATGAGGAATTTAGGCGCCATGTCCGCGTCATCCACGACCTGAAGCTGGAATCCCTTCGCCTCAAGCTGGCTCCCAATCTGCTCAGAAAGGTTTTTCGAGACAATCGCCTTCGTCCTGTTGGTCTTGGGCGTCAGGTTCCCCAAATCCCCGTTATAAATATTCAATTCTATGTCACCCCCGTCCAGCCTGAGGCACTCCTTCATCGCATTCTTCATCCCCGTCTCATCCATCAGCGTGCTCTGGCCCTTCAGCTCCTGCCACGTGGCGACAACAACGGCGTCGTTCGGCCTGTCCAGATACATGTAAATGGGATAATTCGCCTTTCCTTCCACAATATCGGCGAAATGCTCCGCCCCCTCCCTGTTCACGGAGAACGAGACCGCCCAGTCCTCCCCGCGCAAAGCCGCCGGGGACACCATGCTGATGGTCCCGGGGAGTATGTAGTCCCCCCTCATCGCCTCCTTCCCGTCCACTATCCCGCTGTAAACCCCCTGCCTCGCCAGCACGTCCTCCACGGCTTTTATGAAGGCCGGGTCCGAGCTCGGCACCTCCACGTTTATCTGTGTCTCCCCAACCGCCCTCACCTTCACTTCCGTGAGCCCGAAAGCGGACGCCCTCTTCTTTATGGTGGTCACCATCTCATCCATCATGGTGGAAGACGCGGGCGATTCCAAAACTACCGGAATCCTCGTCCCCCCGCTGAAGTCAATCCCGAACTTCAGCCCGTTCAGCCCCATGTTGAACAATGCAAGGAGGATGATTGCACCCAGGCACATCATCTTCAGCTCCCTCCCGTGCCAGAAGTGCGACAATGCGCCGAAAACCACCAGCGCAAGCATCAGGAAGAGCCCTGCAAACAAGGGGTATAAGTAAATCACTGCGGCAAACAGCAGGACCAGCGCAGCCAGAATCTTCTTCCCGTCTATCATTTTTTCCCCCCGTGCATGTGCTCCCTGTAATAAAGCACCATCACCGCGTTCAGGCCCCAGGTCGCGAACACGTCTCCCACCAGCCCCGCCAGCGCCACAGCAGAAATCTCGTAATACACCGAAATATGCGTAATCATGGAAACCGCGAACAGCACCAGGAACGCCACCATAGCGGAGAAGCTCATGGTCATCCCGGTCTTCATCGCATCGAAAGCGTTCTCCCTCGGGTCGCCCCTCCTCTTCACCAGCCTCGTGGTCAGCAAGACATCCGTGTCCAGCGAGAACCCGATGAGCATCAGCAACGCCGCAAAGGAAGGCAGTGTGAGGGGTATCCCGAACAGGCACATCCCCCCCATTGCGATGATCACGTCGCTCGCGGCGCCCGTGAGCACCGCCAGGCTTGGCACAAACGTCCTGAAGAATATGAATACCAGTATTGTGCTCAGGATTGCCGAGAAAATTACCACGTTGAGCGCCTGCCCTATGAAGTGCTTGCTCAGCGCCGGGCTTACCGTGACCGCGGACTTGCTCGTGTACTGCACGTACTGGTCCACGACCGCCATCACCTGGCTCATCTGCAGGTCGCTCATCTTCAGGTAAGCGTCGTTGAACGCCGTCTTGAGTATATTCAGGTTGAGATATAATCTCGCTTCCGTGTTCGTGCCCGAAAGCACAAACATCCTGTTCGCAATATCGTCCAGCTTGCCCCGCTCCGTTTCGTACTCCGCCTCCACGGACGAGTTCTGGTTCGCCTGCGCCTCAAGCCTCGCCACCTTGTCCAGCTGCGTGTTGAAATCCGATTTCAGCGCATCCGCCTCGTACATCTGCTCTGTTTGCGAGGCCTCTATCTCCATCTTCCTCCCGAGGTTGCTCTCGTATAATTTCACGTTCGCGTCAAATCCCGCAGTCCGCAGTGCATCCTGCAGCGCAGCCGCATCCGGCTGGTTCGTCACTTCCAGGGTTATGAGCGTCCCTCCCCTGAAGTCCACCCCCATCTTCAGGTTCGGCAGAAGGTAGATTGACGCCGCTATCAGTATGAGCGGGAATATCAAAAGCAAGCGGTATTCCCCCTTGTATATATTAGGAATCATTCATTCTCCCCCAAAAACCTGTTTGTATTGGCTGATAATGTTTATAAAACGGCTTTTGACCGCTCAGGGCCGTTCCTTCACGGCCTTTTTCATCTTCTCCAGCATTTTTTCGGTCAGTTTCCTGCATTGGCAATGCTTCCGGTGCTCGGTATGCCACCACAGCCTCTGCTCTGGCGTCGCATTCTTTGGCATCTTGTTCTGCAGATGCCACTCCCTGTTTATGCCCATTGCGGCCGCCGGGATTTGAACCCGGGTCGTTGGCTTGGAAGGCCAAAATCCTACCGCTAGACTACGGCCGCTCTCCTTTTTACATCACAATCCTCGCCACAGGCTCGGATTGTTCTGCCGTTGGGTTGCCTCGCTCGCGCCCCAGCGCTCGCTCGGCGCAAAAAGGAGCCCAAAAACCTCAAGCCCTTTCCTGCTTTATATCTCAACAGCAGCATTCCTAATATGCCCACAGAAGAAAATAAAAACCCCATCCAGTTTCGTTTTTATTCCTAACCCCAGAAATCCATTCTGGCTCCGGCAGGGCCGGCAGCCACCCGAAGGTAATGAAATGAAAGCAAAAGTTCTCTGCAACAAAACAAAGGAATGGGCAGTA
>CAIXOA010000111.1 GCA_903920925.1 uncultured Microcaldota archaeon
CCAGTACGAAGTCATAGAGCGCATAAAAAAGACAGTCGCATGGCTTGACAAGCGCGATACCGATTCAGTTTCCTATTCCGGGAATGTCTATTGCGTGACCGTTCCATTCCATACTTTGTATGTCAGAAGGCATGGAAAGCCCGTTTGGTGCGGGAATACTTCCATGTACTGGGGCCCCCCCAACCGCATCTTCGCGGAAACCTTCGAGAAGATGAAGGCGAAGCTCGCGGCCTCGGGCTACTGCGGCTACCTGGATTTGAACTGCATCGCGAACTGGAGGGGCGTTTTCCCGCTGGAGTGGACCTGCAGGTTCGGCGTTCCCACCATCCAGATACAGATGGAGGGTGTTGTTTCCCCGTGGGGTGAATTCCTCTATGCGCTCGCAAGCGGCGAGGAATACGAGCTCAGGACCAAGAGGGGCTTCGAGATAGGCGTGGTGATCGCGACCCCGCCCTTCCCGTTCAAGGACCCCTCGGCCTTCAAGAAATATTCCGAGGACGCGGCGATAATATTCAAGAAGCCGGTGACCGAAGGGGTGCACATCGGCGACGTGAAATTGGACGAGGGGGAGTGGCATCTCGCGGGCGAATCCGGCTATGCGCTCGTCGTAACTGGCTTCGGCTCCACGATGGACGAGGCGAGGAAGAGCGCCTACAAGAGGGTCAAGAACATACAGATACCCAACATGTTCTACAGGACGGACATAGGAGTCCGCTGGTTCACGGACAGCGACCGGCTCCAGACCTGGGGATACCTGTTCTGAGGGATTCGCATGAGCCCGACAAAGGTTGTTTTGAGCTGCCATTCCGACACCGTATGGGACGCGGCCCATATCTCCGCCTACAAGAGGAGGCGCCGCATCTGGTATTACGGAAACCTGGACAATCTCGTCACGGTCGCCGCGGTATTCGTGAACCTCCACAAGCACCCGGACAACGTAAAAACATATTTCACGATGCACGAGGAGACCACGATGGGGGGCGCGAAGAGCCTCATGAGGAGGGAGGGAAAGGCCCTCTACATAGCGCTGGACATCACGGGCATGAGCCCGCGCTCCGACGTCACCATAGAGCACATCCACCATATCGACAAGAAGAAACTGCGCGAGCTTCTGCGCCCCCTTCCCTACAAAATCACATTCACGGACGGCGAGCCGGACGAGGCAATCACATTCGGGAAGAAGTATCCTACCTTTTCGCTCTGCCTCCCGGTCTACGGGCACATCCACGGCCGCACCAGCACCTCGCGCACGAAGATGCTCCGCTACACCCGCGCGGTCCTGGACATAGCAAAAATAGTCTCAAAGAACCTGCAGCACATAGTAATCCACAAGCACCATCCTAAATAAGGAAAAGCAAATCCGTGAATATCTTCGGCTTCTTTTTCGTGTATGCGAGGTAGAGGGCCGATACGCTCGCCACACTCAGTAAGACCGTAAACGGGAGCAGCAATGCATCGTTCGGCACCGTCCAGGGCTTCAATCCCCAGAAATAATCCATATAATCGTTCAACAGGAACCACGCAAGCACAATCAGCAGGTATTCCGTCTTCACTTCTATTTTTCCAACCAACGCAAAGGATTCCAGCATCATCCCGAAATGCGTCACAAGCATAATCGCATATAATTCCCAGTATGCGGGCGCAAAGTAAATCTGGTTGAAATAGAGTATCACAACAACTGTCCAAATCCCGTATTTCAGCGCATACGCGGAGGCGAGGAAGGAAAGGAAATCGTTCTTCTTCCCGATCCAGACCAAAAAGAGGGAAGCCGCCACCAGCAGGACCGCCAGCGGGCAGTCCGCCACAAAGACCAGCAATGGAAGGGGCGTCGCCGCAATCTGGTCCGCATAATAGACAAAGAAGCCGAAGTATGCGCCTATCAAATTAGCAATAATGACCAAAAGTAAAATAATCCCCGGCTTCCTTTCCATCCCCTATCCCCCGATCGGCTTATACCCCTTCATGAGAAGGGAATTAGAAACCACGCTCACCGAGCTGAAGGCCATAGTGCCGCCGGCAATCAATGGGTTAAGCAAAAATCCGGTAAATGGATAAAGCACTCCCATCGCAACCGGAATCCCGATAACATTGTAGAAGAACGCCCAGAACAGGTTCTGCCTGATTTTCTTCATCGTGTATTTGCTTATATCTAATGCCTTCGCCACGTCCCTCAAATCATCCTTCACCAGCACGATGTCCCCGCTTTCTATCGCCACATCCGTCCCGCTCCCGATTGCAATCCCTATGTCCGAAGCCGCGAGCGCAGGGGCGTCATTTATGCCGTCGCCCACGAATGCGACCTTCATCCCCTCCGCCTGCAGTTTCCTTACCTCCTTCTCCTTCTCCTCAGGAAGAACCTCCGCAAGCACCATGTCTATTCCCGCCTCCTTCGCAATCGCCTGCGCCGTCCTCCTGTTATCGCCCGTAATCATAGCCACCCTAAGCCCCTGCTTCTTTAGCATCCTTACCGCTTCCACGGAATTTTCCTTCAGTGAATCCGCAATCCCAATAACCCCGGCAATCTTCCCTCCCACCGCGACCATCACCGCGGTCCTTCCCTTCTCCTCCAGCTGCTTCATCGCCCTCTCCGCCCCAGCAACCTTGATCTTCCTCTCCTCCATCAGCTTCCTGTTCCCCGCGAGCACCTTCCTCCCGCCCACGGTCGCCTCCACGCCCCGCCCGGTTATGGATTTGAAGGAGCGCGGCTCGGCAATCCTAGCCTTGCTCTCCCTCGCCTCGCGCACAATCGCCTCGCCCAGCGGATGCTCGGAATTCCTCTCCGCGGAGGCCGCGAATGCCAGGAGGTCGTCCGCATCCATGCTTATCGGAACAATGTCCGTGACCTCCGGCTCGCCTTTCGTGAGCGTCCCCGTCTTGTCGAAAACCACCATCTGCACTTTGTGCGCCTCCTCCAGCGCCTTTGCGGTCTTGAAAAGCACCCCGTATTCCGCGCCCTTTCCAGTCCCCATCATCACCGCGGTGGGCGTCGCCAGCCCGAGCGCGCACGGGCACGCTATTATTAGTGTAGTCACAAACGCTGTGAGCGCGAACACAAATCCCATTCCCGCTGCGAAATACCAGTATAATCCCGCGATTATTGCCAGCCCCATCACCGTTGGCACAAAATAAGCCGAAACCCTGTCCGCCAATCTTTGGATGGGTGCCTTCGACCCTTGCGCCTCCTCCACCAGTTTGATGATTTGCGCGAGCATGGTGTCCTTCCCCACTTTTTCCGCCCGCATCCTGAAGCTTCCCGTCCCGTTGATGGTCGCCCCGATCACCACCGCCCCCTTCCTCTTCGCCACCGGAATCGGCTCTCCGGTAATCATCGCCTCGTCCACGTAGGACTCCCCGTCCATCACTATTCCATCCACCGGAATCTTCTCGCCCGGCCGGATTACCAGCACATCCCCGACCTTCACCTGCTCAATCGGAATCTCCGCCTCTTCTTTTCCGCGCATCACCCGCGCGGTCTTCGCCTGCAATCCCATCAGCCTCTTTATCGCCTCAGAAGTCTTTCCCCGCGCAGTCGCCTCCATCAGCCTTCCCAGCAGGAGGAATGAGATAAGTATTGCCGCAATCTCGTAATACACGAACCCTTCCAATCCCAAAAACGTGACCGCAACGCTGTACAGATAAGCCGCCCCTACCCCAATCGCAACAAGGGAATCCATCGTCGGCATCCGGTTAATGAGCGCCTTCGCCCCGCGAATGAAGAACTGCGACCCGGCCATTATCGCAAGGGTTGCAAGGAGGAACTGTATCCATATCGTGTTCTGTGCAATCCAGCCAGGAAAAACAACGCCTGCCATCCCGCCCATCGCAAGAATCGCTGCAGGAATCGCTGCAACCACCGCAACCGCCAGCCTTAGCCTGTAATTCCGTATCTCCTTTTCCCGCGCCTCTTTTTCGGCGTCCTTCCCAGGCTTCCCCTTCAGCACCTCAAAACCCAGCTTCCTTATGACCGCCTCTATCTCCGGCATCACGATTTCGCCGGGCACATACTCCACGGTCGCCTTCTGGGAGGCGAAATTCACCCGCACATCCTTCACTCCCTTGGTGCTCTTCAGCATCGTCTCTATGCTCATCGCGCAGGACGCGCAGTCCATCCCGCCCACAGGAATTATCACGGTTTCAGTCTTCTCAGGCATGGTTTCAACTCTCCGTTCCCCTTATTATTTTTTTGCACATTCCTACCCTCCGCACCCGCATCCACCCCGAACCGCGGAGGGGGACACCCCCTCCCCAGTTTGAGGGTCCGGTTTTCGCTGTTGCGAAAATGGACACATTTTTCCCGCGGGAAAAATATTGTCCTCCTGACTCTCCCCCGTACTTCATCCTCCACCACAGCCGCACCCTCCTGTCCTCGCAGGCGCAGCCGGAGCGCTCGCCGGCACAGTTCCGTTCTCGTCCTCCACCACTAGCAATCCGTTTCCCATCCCCATTCCGCAGGTAAGCCTGTACTGCCCCGGCGTGCCCGCAACAAACTCCAGCACGTTGTCCGTTGCAGTAATCCTCTTGCTTATGCCCATCCCGTTTATCACGAGCGTGGACATGCATCCCTTCAGCGTGCTTGCATCAGCCTCAATCCGGACCGTATCCTCTGTGCGCACCCTTATTTCCTGCGGGTCATAATTTCCGGAGCCCCAGTCGAAGCCTAGTTCCACCGTGCGCACCTCCCCAGCCGCCAGCAGTTCAGGCTCCCTGCTCCTGTTCGCCACCGCGGCAGGCGCATAGGTCGCCGGCGCAGCCACTGCACCCCCGCTCCCGTTTGCGAAGCATCCCTTCGCCCCCGTGTTTCCGCAGGAGCCGCCTCCCAAATCCCCGCCTGCCTGCTGCGGTTTCATGGTCGCCGCATAAACCACCGCGGCAAAAACCATGACCACAAGCAGGCCCGCAAACAACAAATTCTTTCCTTCCATCTCAATCACCTCACTCAACCACCACAAACTTTCCGGGTATCATCCCCATCCAGCAAGAGAAAACGCGGGGAGTGCGCTCCCCCCATTTTCTTCTATCTTTCAGCCCCCCTCCCACTTCACTTTGCAACCCTTTGCCCGCACTCCTCACGCCCAGCATTTCTTCTCCAATCATTCCACCACCTCGAACTTACCCGGAATCATGCCCATCCAGCAGCTCCATTTCACCTCTCCACTCTCGTTCGGCGTAAATTCAATCACCTGCTCCCCCGGTTGCACGTCAAACTCCAGCCCGTAATCCGGCACTATTATCCGATTGTTGCAGGAGGTAAGGCTCACCCCTTTTATCACCCACCGAACCGGCACGCCCTTCTTCAGCGTGAATGTGTTCGGCTCAAACCCGTAGTATGTAACGTTCATGTGGATTTCCTGGAACTCGGGCGCAGTCCCGTTCTGCTGCACGGTTGCATTTCCCGCATCACCCGCGCTCACCACAACCCCCTTTCCCACGAGCGTAAGCCCCTGGTTCAGCAGGAGTACCCCGAGGAAAATCACAATCCATCCGGAGATGGATGCAAACCTAGCCGGAACGTTCCCGCCTGCCCGCGCAGCAATGATGCCAAACCCGAGCATCACCGGCAGGGTGCCCAGCCCAAAAAAGAAAAGCGCCGTTGCCCCCGCAACAAGACTCCCGGTCCCCGCAGCGAATATGTACATCGCCTGCAGGGGGCCGCACGCAATCATCAGCCCGTTCAACAGTCCTGTAACCAAAGGCCCTCTCCCGCCGAATTTGCCCATCACCTTTCCAATGAAATCCGGCATCCCAAACCTGATTCCTCCCAATCCGCTTATCCCAAGCATCCCCAACCCGTACAATAGAAGGAATATGCCCGCAAGCAGCGCGGCACCCGCCCTCATCTCCGGAGTGAAGGCAATCGCAGAGCCAACCAGCCCAAAAACCGCGCCTATGAATGTATATGAGGCCAGCTTCCCCGCCCCGTACAATATATGAGGAGTTATTGCCGCCCCTGATTTGGATGAATATCCAAGCACAAATCCCCCACACATCGCTATGCAGTGGAATCCGGTGGCCAGCCCCAAAACAAACAACGCAGCATATCCTACTTCGCTCCCAACCTCCGGAAACCTGATACCAAGGCCCAAATTCTCCAGGAGGAAGGCGGCGGCAAAGAGTGCTGCCACCCCCATCACTACCCAGAACCACCCCCCTCCAACGGAGTACCCTTCCTTCCTTATTGCTTCTTCCAGTTCCTTCCTGTCCGCATCGTCCGTAACTACCTCCACCTCCCCTTTCTGCTGGGAGGCCTTCACGGTGACGACGCCCTCCACTTTTTTCAGGGCGCCCTCAATCCGCTGCTCGCAAGACCCGCAGCGCATCCCGCGCACCTTTATTTTTTCCGTTTTCATCCTACCACCTCTCTTTTGCCCATGCGGCTTCC
>CAIXOA010000112.1 GCA_903920925.1 uncultured Microcaldota archaeon
GCGCCGTCGTTCGTTATCACGATGTCGCCGAGCTCGCTCACGAGCATCTTGTCCATCCCCTTGGGGCCGAGCGTGGTCTTGATTATGTTCGCAACGGCGTAGCCGATGGCGATGTTCACGCGCATCGCGTCGCGGCCGAGCACACGGGTGCTCCCTTCCTGCATTACGTACCCTCCTGCTTCCCCTACGTTTCTTGCCATAGTTTCACCTTTTTGGTTTTCAGAATTCTAACACTAATAGAATTTGCTGGATAAATGAATGTGAAGAAAGAAATTTAAAGAATTGGGTTGGCTGCCAGCGGTCACAGGTTCTGTTCCCGGTATGTCTGGCCAAACAGCCAGGGAGGCCACTTGATCGTGACCTCGGTAAGCCCGAACTCTATGATGGCGGGGATTCTCCTGCTTGCCGCATCGTCCGATGAATACACCCGCTTGCTTCCCGAATATGCCTCGCCGGTAACGTAATCCGCCGGGGGTTGGAGGGACTGGTTGGTGATGAACGAGTCGAACACCAGGTAAGCAAACTGCCTCTGCTCCTCGCTTAACGGGCTTATGCTGAACTCAACGGAGGGCACCGTCCCGGTCCTGACCCTGTTTATTGCCTCGCATAATATGCTGGAGAGGGAATCCTCCGCCTCCCTTCTCATTCTTGTTGCCCATTCACTGAACGCCCTCTCCGCCCTGGAACCGAGCTGGGAAAGCCGGAAGGTTGCCTCCGCCGGGTCCCCCGCCTGGGGGAACTTGCCGAGGTCCTCCTCGCTTAGGGAATAGCTCATTATCTCATAGATGTAACCCAGGAGCTGGCCCCTCTGCTCCACCGGCGTGTTCTCAAGCATCTGGTCGTACATCTGGAACGTCTTTGTGGCGACGTCGTTGAACGACGCCTCGACCGCCCTTTCCACCTGCCTTTCGGTGATGTTTACCTCAACTGCCTCGCCTGCAGTCTTCGCGGACCTTGCTCCTCTTGCAACCATATATTCCACCATATTATATTCCTCTGCCAATTAATATAAACCTGACTAAATCTCCAGCACAGTGAATTCGTACGGCCCGCCCTGGACCGAGCGCATGATGGCGAATCTCTGCCCTCCGAAATCCACGATTACGTCGCCTCCTGACCGGATTGCGGATGGCACACGTGAAGCTGGTTCGGAAAGCTCCACCGTCCGGACAAGCATGCTATCGTTGTCCGTGCCGCGAAGGACGTATGCAACCGTGCTTCCGGGCGTGTAGGCGATCGCGTATTCTCCCGCCGGGGCCAGCCGGGTTTCCCGGGTGGCTTCTATTTGCGCCTCGGAAAAGTGCCCTGCCATTGTGTTTACCTGCCTGGAGCGGACCATGCCGGATGCGCCAAGCACATATGCAAGGTCTTCAGTTTCTCCGGAAGCGCGGGTATAAGCTATGAGGCTGTCGCCGGCGCTGTCCACGGGTAGCGCCACCATGACCAGGCTGGAGTGGGTTTCCGCGTCCTCCATCGGTACGAACAGCTCCCCCCTGAAGCACGAATTGTATCCCTGGGTTATCAATATTGCCTTGTCGGTGAATACCACGGTCCTTTCCGCGCCGGCGAAGACCTCGCGCGGGCTGCCCAGCTCCGGGGAAAGGCTGATAGGGACTCCGTTTTCACGGCCGTCCTTGTCATGGTACATTATGATGAATGTGCTTTCGTCCCCGTTTCTCGCGTATCTTGTGCTGGTGTCAACCCTTCCTTCGGCCGCCCTGTGCTCGTGCCCTGGCTTGTCGGAATGGGCTTCGGGCTTGGGCTGCTCGGGCATGGATTTTCCAGGTACCTGACGCGCCTCTGCGCCCGGGGCATGGCTGAGAAAGAGTGCTGTAACCAACGCCGCGCCTCCGATTTTGGAGAAGGATGAAACCTGTCGGCGGCCCTTTGCCTTTTGTTTTCCGGCCTTGGGCTGCTGAGCATGTTCGGATGGCTTGCCCTCCTCGTGTTCAGGCCGCGTCTTCATGCATAAATTACGCAGGCGAAGTATAAATACCTAACTAATCCTCGGGGTTCAGCTTCAATGCCTCGCCCATTATGTGGGCGAAGTAGCCGAGGAAGAAGCCGCAGAGGGAAAGGAAGGAGGCGGCGGGCGGCTGGCGCGCGTAGAGAAGGAGCATGGAATAGGCGAGCGTGAACATGGCGAGCGGGATGAGGCCGTGGAGGGGCGGCTTGAGCGGATTCATCAGGTCGAAGGCGAAGAAGAGCCCGGCGAGCAGCAGGACAGCGTATAGGATGAAGTTCTCGCAGAACGGGGCGATGAGGTATATGCACATAACGTAGCTGGAGGAATATGCGAAATAGACCAGAAGGCCGGCGAAGAGCATGAGCAGGATTTTCAGGTGCGGCCAGTAGCTTTTAAGGAGGGAATCCAGGTCTGGGAGGGCGGAGCCAATGAGGATTCCGGCACCGGCGAGGGCTATGGAATAACTGTCATATTTTAGAAAATAAAGGGCCGTGGCGAAGAGCAGGAAAAGCCCGATTGCGAAGACCTGCTTGGGGCGCATCCTATTTCCTCACACGTTGTAGTACGCCTCGAACTCGTAGGCCGAGGTGCGGAGGTTGAGGCTCTTCTGCTCCTCCATCTTCTGCGCGAGGTAGTCCTCGAGCAGTTCGGAGGAGAGCACCCCCTTCAGGAAGGCGTTGTCGGTCTCGAACTCGCTTATGGCCTCGATGAGGCTGGATGGCAGGTAGTCTATCCCGGCTTCCTTCCTCTCCTTGGTGTTCATGGAGGAGATGTCCTTGTCCACCGGGTCTCCGGAGTCCTTCTTCCTTTTTATGCCGTCGAGCCCCGCGGCGATTACCACGGAATAGGCGAGGTAGGGGTTCACGGACGGGTCCGCGCCCATGAAGATTACGGACTTGCCGAGCTTGTCGTTCTTCCGCTCGAACGGGACGCGGACGAGGGCGCCGTTGTTCCTCCTCCCCCACGCGATGTAGAGCGGGTCGGCGAGGAGCTTCTTGTAGGAATTGGTCGTGGGCGCGGTGAAGAGCGCGAGCGCCGCTGCATGCTCCATAAGCCCGCCGATGAAATAGCGGCCGTTCTGGCTCAGCTGCGCGTAATTGTCCGTCGGGTCGTAGAAGATGTTCTCGTCCCCCTTCCAGAGCGAGTTCCAGAGGCGGAGCGAGCTTCCCTTCTCGGTGAAGATGGGCATCGGCATGAAGGTGGACGTTCCGTTCGCGATGAATGCGAGGTTGCGGATGACGTACTTGGCGGTCATGGTGGCGTCGGCGGAGGTGCGGAGCGGGTTCGCCTTCAGCGTTATGGACTGCTGGGAGCTGGGCGAGCGGCCGTGGAAGTGGTTCTGCACGAAGAAGCGGAAGTTGTCCTCCAGCACGTCGGAGACCTGGGTCCTCGCGGAATAGAGCGAGTCGTAGGGCTGGCCTATGAAAGCGGCGTTCTTCGCGCCCCACAGCGGGGACGGGTTCCAGGGGGCTTCCCTGGCGTCGATGAGATAGTTCGGGCCCCTCCCGGGGGTCATCTTGTCCACGCTCACCGCGTCGAATATGTAGAATTCCATCTCGGGCGAGACCGAGGCCTCGGTGAGGCCCATCGCCTTTGCGTTCACTATCACGCGCTCTGCCACGTAGCGGGGGTCCTTGAGGAACCTTTCCATCTTCGGGGCGGCCATCACGTCGCAGATAAAGCGCACGGTGTTCGCCTCCCAGGGGACCCTTCCGAATGTGTCCGGGTCGGGGCGGAGCACCAGTTCGCCGTCCTCGCTCCAGCCGAACGAGTCCTGGATGTTGCCGCACTGCACGCCGTTCACGAATGAGTCCGCGCTGAATTCCCTCGCGTGCACGGTCGTGCGGTTGAGCCTTCCGCTTATGTCCACGAACTGAAGGTCGATCCATTTCGTGTTGTTCACATTTATGAATTCCAGTGCCTCTTCAGGAGTCGGCATATTTCCACCGAAGGCATTCCGTAGAATAGTTAAATAAACATTTCTATGCGCGGCAGCACTAGACCTAGGCAGAATAATGCCGCGGGCCGGATTTGAACCAGCGACCCCTCGGTTTCCGGGAGATGTTTCGCCTCCTCGCGGAGGGCGAACCTTCAGCTTCACCGGTCAAATGAAATTAATTTCAGAAGACCTCGAGTGCTCTCCCAGCTGAGCTACCGCGGCGCAGGTTATTCATTCAACAGAACTATTTTAAAATATCCTCCATCTTCGCCTTTTTGCGTGGGTTGGAGGAGCCAATCAGCGAATTCCATTTCCGTATCATCTCCTTTCCGTATATGGAAACCTTGTAGCCGTTCTTCGTGGTCTTTCTCTTGTGGGCCCTGAGGCCAAGCCCGCATAGGCTGGAGTGCAGGTCATCAACGAGTTTCGGGCTGGAACTGGCTATCTCCAACGTCGGATAGCCGGGGCTTCCTTTTTTATCAGACAGGAATATCGTGCCGTCCGTATCGAACAGCCCGCGGATGAATCTTCTGAGAAAGAGTTCGTTATTTTTTATTGAAATCGGGAAGCCGGATTCGCTCTTAAGCATCCTGTCTTTCATGCCGACCGTGTCCGTCAAGAATTTGTAATACTCTTTTGAGTAAATCGTGAGCCTCCGCCCCCTCCCGCGGATTCTGTAATATGGTTTCTTGCCGATTTTGTCCTTTACAAATGAAGCTAGACTGTCAAAGTATTCCTTGTCGTTGGTTATGTCCCCGGTGATGGTTACTTCATACTTGCGGTTGTTTGTCCAGAGGTTTCCGTCGCCCATTATTATTCCGCAGAATTCGGCGTGGCCTTCATCAAGCTCCATGCGAATAAATCGGATTTTTCATTTAAAAACAAGACTGAGGTTGCATGCCGCTAATTCCGGCAATCATTTCTCAAAAACGTAAATCCCCTTTTCCCGGGGGAATTCCACCCTTCTCACGGTGTTGAGGCCGGGCTTCTGCTCGGAATCGTAATATA
>CAIXOA010000113.1 GCA_903920925.1 uncultured Microcaldota archaeon
GGAAACCTTAGACCGTCTTGCCCCAGCCCGCGAGCCTCCATCTCTGGCCCACGCGCCTGCTCAACGCAACCGTGGAGCCGGGTGCGGCGCAAAGAGGCTTCTTCAATTTCACCAGCGCAATCCCCTTCTTCATGTTGGCGACGACGCCTATGCCGGTCGCGGTGTTGACATTTATCACTATTGGCTCTGCAACTTTTAACGGGGGGTTGTCGAAGTCCGCCCTCTCAAGAAGATGATATTCGAAACTGAGATCCGCTTTCGTTTCCGGCATTGCACCCGGGCGGCCGATTACGCAGCCCGCCATGGTGTCGGCCTTGGTTATGTCCGGATCCAGGGAAGTGCCGACCGCAATCAGGCCTCCGGGGGCAGCGGCCTCAAGAGGGCCTCCCTCGCACATGAGGGATTCCACCTTGCATTCTATTTCCTTCACCCCCTTCTTCGGGGTTTCCATCCCGGGGCGTATGAGCACCTTTTCCCCTTTCCTTATGGTCCCCTGGACCAAAGAGCCGCCGAGCACGCCTCCCTTCAGCGTATTAATCTGCGCACCGGGCCTGTTTATGTCGAAGGAACGGGAGACGAGCATCAAGGGCGGGAGCGAGGCGTCCCTCTTCGGGGTGGGGATGGTGCGCTCAATCGCATCAACCACGGCATCGACGTTTATGCCGTAATTCGCCACCACCGGAATTATCGGCGCGTTCTCCGCGACCGAGCCCTTGAGGAATTCCTTTATGGAATTATAATGGGCCTTTGCCTGCTCCTTGGTGACGAGGTCTATTTTGGTCTGCACTACGACGATGTTCTTGATTTTTGCAATATTGAGTATCATAAGATGCTCCGCGGTCTGCGGCTGCGGGCAGGCCTCGTTCGCCGCGATGAGCAAAAGCGCGCCGTCCATTATGCTGGAAGCGGAAAGCACCGTAGTCATCAGGGTTTCGTGGCCGGGCGCATCCAAAAAGGAGACCCTCCTCTTCAAAACACCCTTGCCCCCGCACTTCGGGCATTTCTCGGAAAGGGAGTGCCAGTTGCACTTCTGGCAAAAATAGATGTTGGTGTCCGCATAGCCGAGGCGGATGGAAATCCCGCGCTTTATCTCCTCGCTGTGCGTGTCCGTCCACTTTCCAGTAAGGGCTTTGGTCAGGCTTGTCTTCCCGTGGTCAACGTGCCCGAGCAATCCGATGTTTACGACGGCCTGCAGAACATCACTTCTTCTCGGCTTTTTCCGGGAGCTTTATGAGCTGGTCCGGGGCTGACTGGCCGTATGCGGAGATGAAGGCGTTCACCTGGGCGTTGTCTGCGGTGTAATGGCTGCCGCGGACCATCTTCTTCCTCCTCTCGCCCTTGCGGGTCGGGTTGAAGCCCGCGCCGCCGGAAAGGAGAATCTTCGCCTTGCGGGAACCGGAGATGTCCGGGCGCATGGGGATTCCGCTTATGTCGCTGCCTCCCGTGAGTTCCAGGGTGTAGCCGAAAAGCCCGAACTCGTCGCCCGGAACCTTGTCGCCCACCTTCCTGCCTATGAAAAGGCTCTTCTTGTCATCCGCCACCTCGATGGGGTAGGACTTGCCCGTTTTCTTGTCTGATACAACTAATTTCAAATAAATCACCTTAGAAGGGTATAGAATAAGTAAAGGAAAAAATAAAAAGGGATTAGTGCCGTTCTCGAAGGCCTGTTCAGGCGTTCTTCATCTTTGCCTGGTATACGAACCCGTCGTCGCCGACATAGTAAAGGTGCCCCTTCTTCTTGTCGACCTTCTGGGTCCCGACCTTCTTCTTGGTTCCCCTCTTGTTGTGCTTCATCGGTACTCTCCAGACGTAGCCGTCCTTCCCGACGAAGTAGAGGTAGCCCGCTTCTCTCATTATTTTCTCGGTTCCGATTTTAGTTCCCATATCTTACACCCCTAAATCCGTACTGAGCCTATTCGGAGGACAAGAAATATAAAGCTATCGTCGAGACCGACGTGAGAGTTTTCCTACGCGTTCGAACACGAGCATGCACGACGGAAAATTAGAAAAATTCACTAAGCTTGGAGTGGCGCGCGTGGGGCTGCTTCTTCGGAGGCTCTTCTTTTTTCGTAGCTTCCGTTTTCTTTTCCTCCTTCTTTTCTTCCTTTTTCCCTTCTGCGTTCTCCTCTTTTTTCTCCTCGTGCTTCTTCTCCGCTTTCGCCTCTTCCGTTTTCTCCTCCTTCTTTTTCTCCGGCTTTTTCACGCCCACTCCCTTCGGAAGGAACTTTTCCAAAAATTCCGTTTCCTTCTCCTCCAGGCCGTAGAAGCCGGAAATCCGCTCGGGCTCCTGCGCATGCATATATGCTATTACGGGCAGGAAGGACTCCGCGTGTATTGAGGGGGTGTGCACCTTCTTCCCAATCTTGGAAAGCAGGCTCTTCAGGGTGGCGCGGGAGGCGACGGTTGCGCTCATGTGGCGGAGGAAATTGGGGAAGGAATAGCTGGCGATGCGCGGCTTCAGGTCTGCGCGGGCGAGGGAAACGCCCGCGGTCATCAGGTCCCCGGAGTAGCGGAGGAAGCCCCAGTGCTGGCGGGAACGGATTCTTCCGTCGAAGATGTCCGCGCGGGAGAGCATGGAGAACGCCGTTCGCGCCTTGACGGCGCGTCAACTGCCGTCCTGGCCCTGGCTGCGGATGGCGCGAGCGGCGTTGGCGGAGGCATTGCGCAGCCAGCA
>CAIXOA010000114.1 GCA_903920925.1 uncultured Microcaldota archaeon
CCTCGCTCTTCTCAGCCAATTTGAGATAAGTGCGGACCTTCTGCTCTGTGAGGCTCCTCCCGACCACTGTGCCCATGCGGCGAAATCTTCTTTAGTAATTAAAAAGATATGCGGACGCTATTCCGCGCCCGGCTGCTCCGCCCCGGCCCTTTCCTTTACCGGGGTGCACGCCTTGACGCCACCCCTCCGCACCTCGGCCAGTGCGTAGTCAAGGTAATAGTACCTCATTCCGGGCGCCTTTCCCGGCACAGGGTCGAAATCCGCGATGGCCGCCAATCCCCCGACCATCATCGCGCGGAATTCCCTGAAATCGGGCGATTCGAGCGATGCCCTCATCAGCTTATCCATCTTCTCATGGAAATAATAGAGCAGGTTGACCGAACCGATGTCCGCCTTCTGGAGCCACTCCTCGAACGGATATAGCACGGCGTCAACGCTCTCCCGGTTCAGCTTGCCCTGTTCATGGGCCATCCTTGCGTATGTGCGCAGCCTGGAGAGTATCTCCTGCTGCTTCTCACCCGGGACGTTCTCCTGCCCGTCCGCGACCAGGTTCCCGTAGAACTCTAGCTGGGAGTACTCGCTCCGGTCCTCAGCCTTCCTGTTGAGAGCCACCCTGAAGGCGTTCCCCCTCTGGGAAAGCGGCATGCTGGCAATTATCCCCACTATGCCGGGTTCAATGAGCCTGTCCTTATTCACCAGCGCCGTAAGCTCCGAGAAGTACTCCTCGTCCGAAAAGTTGTCGTGCCTGTTCCTGATGGAAGAAACCACGGAGAGAGCAAGCCTCCTCTGCGAGCTTCCCTCGGGAAGGATGTGTGCGAACCCGTCCACCCTCATCCTCTGCTCTTCGGGCACCAGCAGGCCCATCTTCCTCATCACCGGCGGCTTTCCGGCGCACGCGGCCCTAACTATGCCCTCCATCAGCTCCGATGTTGCAAACTGCCTGGGATTCATACGGACCTATTTATGGACACATTTTTTTAAATAGTACAGATTATTTCTTCCCTTCGCCACGCAGCCCATATATCTGCATCGCTTCCCGATTTTCGCAACTGCGAAAATGGGCGCCATTTTCCCGCGGGAAAATTCGCGCGCGATGTCTGGCGAAGTCCTGATGGACTTCACCATCTGGCTGAGTGGCGAACGCCCTCACGGGGATTTGAACCCCGGTTCCAAGCTCCGCAGGCTTGCGTCCTATCCAGGCTAGACTATGAGGGCTAGTTTCCAGTCTCCAGAAACTTTATCTATTACGTCCGGTCTATTATTTAAGTTTTGGGGGCAGCTGCTTCTCTAGAGATGGAAAGGCGCATCTAAAGCGTACCACGCCATAACCGGAATCGGGCGCTTCCCCAAACTCGCACGTCTTTTGATTACTTCCATGGCTTCTGGTTTTCTAAATTGCCTTGTGTATTTTACAACTTCATTTACTCGCATCGCAGCCATGCTTCTTTCGTTGTGCGTTAATTCAAATTGCAAGTTAATCTCTCTTGCCATTGATATCGCAGCATCAGGCGCGTCAGCAAGTGCGCCAATGGTTCTTGCAGCTTCCACAATCGCGGTTTGTCTTGTCTGTTCGGCGCCGTCATCCTTCCATGTAGTATAGATCAAGTTCCTCGTCATATCCGCGAATATGCCGGCCACTTCAGCAGCATTCTTCATACTTTTGAAAGACCTGATTGTTTTGATTACTTCGGGCAGTCTAACCATTTCCACGCACGCTACCAGCTTTCTCGGTGTATCAACTTCATCCGGCCACCAAGGGCCAGCAAAAGGCAGCATTTGTTTAGTCATTTCTATCGCAATTGGCCGATCCTCCCTTTTGATGAAATCGGCAATGGCAAGCGCCTTTTTTATTGCGTCGGGGCGAATCTGCCCAAAGAAAAATGCATCATTATGCGATTTACAGAATCCTACTACGAAAAGGACGCCTATTCCTTCTCTCACTTTTATCGGAGACTTCTCGTCTTCCAAAACATCTTTGAGCTTAAGTATTTCCTCATCGCCAATCTCATCAACAACAGTTGTGTTCGAAAGTGCCTTTACAGCGCTTATCCTCATCCTAATGGAATAATCTTGATCTGCTGCAATGAAAGCCAGCCGTTTTGCAGCCGCCCCCCTCACCACCTTGTCCGGGTGGCCAAGCGCCCTCCTGTCCGCAATTATGCTCAGGAATCCAAGCCGTTCCCTCTGTTCCATCGCATTATGCAATAAACTGTCGGAAGGGAATCCCTCCTCTCCAAGTATCGCATTCACAATCCTACCCGGCCGGAGCACAAGCGTTTCCAGCACTCCTCGGTTTATGCCGGGCACAGCCCACAACAGGCCCCCATGTTTCTCCAGAGAGCTCGTGAGCGCATCCAGCTCAGTTCCGCTGGACTTGCAGATCTCTAGCGTGCTGAAAAGGAAATCCGGTTTGCACATGTCCATATTCTGTATGCTTTCCGCGACCTTCGCAGCCCTGGAAATGCCCCACCTCGCGGCTATCGCCATAAATGCGGTAGCTAAGGTGGGAACTACTTCCTCCCCAACTTCCTCCTGCGCTCTTTCAAGAACCGCGGCAATCTTCGGCTCCATCAGGATTTCTGCGCCGCATAAGAGCGCATTTCTCTTATACGCATCCGCACCTCTTCCGTCTCCATTCTTACCAATCCATCTCACAGCTTCTGATAATATTTCACTCATATTAGAGCTTTCAAAAAAGCAACTTGATTCCCTTATCGCCCTGCACCAGGCAAGAACGGCTTTCTCCCCGCCAATTTCATATATTTTTCCCAGATTGCCGAGGCACTTTTCAACCATTCTTATCTGCTCATCCGGCTCTATTTCCACATCCACGGCCCTTGCAACCGCCATCGCGACGTCCAGCCTTGTTTTTTCCGGGAAACGGGCGAACCTTCCGCTGGTAAGAGTGGAATAAAGCAGCCCACTCGGTTCGGTAAGAAGTAGGTAAGATTTTAGATTAGGTTTGATTGGGCACTCCTGCCGCTCGCTAGGCGTAGCAATGAGCTTGCGGGCATGCAGTTCTACCATAATATACATGCATGTATAACAGTTTAAAAAGGATAGGAATTTTACAGATGGACAGCCTTCCATAAGTTCCAAAACATCGGCTAGCCCCGCCCCACCACAATCAATTTAAATTCTTACCAATGAAGTTATGCTCACTACTAGCTTTAGGGTGTGCCATGTGACAATCGAGGACAAGATAAAGGAACTCGCAACAGGCCCCGTCTCCAAGGAAGACGAGGAGATAATGAGGTTCATCGAGGAATCGAGGCCGCACGTCTACGTTGTGGGCGCGGGCGGAAGCGGGACGAATACCATTGACAGGTTATTCGAATTGGGAGTGGACGGCGTGACGCTCATCGGCATGAACACCGATGCCCGCCACCTCCTGAAGATTCGCGCGAACAAGAAGATACTTATCGGAAAGCAGCTCACAAAAGGAAGGGGCGCTGGAAGCAACCCGGAAATCGGCCTCAGCGCCGCCAAGGAGAGCATAAACGAGATAAAGGAGGCGATGAAGGACGCGAACATGGTCTTCATCACCTGCGGATTGGGAGGCGGCACAGGAACGGGAAGCGCGCCGCTCATCGCGGAGGAGGCGAAGAAGATGGGCGCACTCACCATCGCGGTGGTCACGCTCCCATTCACTTCCGAGGGAAGGGTGAGGATGGAGAATGCGCTCGCAGGCTTGGAGGCACTGCGCAAGAGCACGGACACGCTCATAGTGATTAGAAATAACAAGCTGCTCACAATCGCCCCGGACCTTCCGCTCAACACGGCGTTCAAGGTCTGCGACGAGGTCCTCGCAGGCTCCGTAAAGGGCATCGCGGAGCTGATCACGAAATCCGGATTGGTGAACGTGGATTTCGCGGACCTGCGCACAATACTCACCGCCGCCGGTTATGCGGTAATAGGATTGGGGGAGGCGTCCGTGGATGCGAAGAGCGAGGAGCGCTCCACTATAGCCATAGAGACCGCGCTCAACTCGCCGCTGCTGGACTCCGACATCTCCACCGCCAACCGCGCATTGATAAACGTTATAGGCGGAGAGGACATGACGCTGAAGGAGGCGGAGCTCATCGTCTCCGAGACGAGCAAGAGGATCCATCCCAGCGCCCACATAATCTGGGGCGCGAGGATAGAGCCGAACATGCAGAAGGCGTCGATAAAAGTGCTCTGCGTGCTGGGGGGAGTGAAGTTCCCCAAGTACACAATCGAGAGCGAGCACGCGAGCCCGACGGAAGACATAGACCTTGAGGTAATAGGGTGAAGGAATGAGGGAATTCATAGAGCGCTCAATGAGGATTTTGCACATTGCCAAGAAGCCCACGAGAAGGGAACTGGAGGAGATAATCAAGATTGCCGGCCTCGGCATTCTGGTAATCGGGTTCACCGGAGTGGTGCTCTACGCGGTGTTCTCGGTCTTATAGGTGGTTTGATTGATATACATATTCAGGGTGACAACCGGGCAGGAAAAGATAGTTTCGCAGATGCTCGAAAAAAAAGCGCGCGTGCAGCACCTTGCGGTCTATTCGCTGCTCGTGCCGGAGAACGTGAAGGGATACGTGTTCGTGGAGGTCAACAGCGACGAGGACGCGGCCAAGCTCGCGCACAACACCAGGCACGTGAAGGGGATGCTCAAGAAGAACATCACGATAGACGAGATACAGAAGATGGTCACGGTGGAGAAGCCGGCATCCATGACCGTGGAGGTCGGGGACATCGTCGAGATACGCAGCGGCCCGTTCAAGGGGGAGAAGGCCCGCGTGACCAAGGTGGACGAGAACAAGGAGGAGCTGGTCGTCGAGTTCGTGGAGATGGCCGTCCCCATCCCGACCACCATAAAGACAAAAATAGTGAAGCTGTTCAAGAAGGCGGGGGACGAGAGCTAGGCTCTTAGCTCTCCGGCCCATATATCTGGCCGTCGACCTAACCCCGCCCTTCTTTACTTTTATTTCCTTTTTCTTCTCCGCATTCCCTTTCAGGCAAAGTATGGAATTATTTTAAACCATTAGTGAGAAATCCGCTTGTGGTTCCATGTCCTTGAAGGAAAAAGACCCGGAGATTTACTCATTGGTGCGCAAGGAGATGCAAAGGCAGCAGGAGTGCATAGACCTGATCGCATCCGAGAATTATGCGCCCCCCGAAGTGCTGGAGGCAACCGGCTCTGTGCTTACAAACAAATATTCAGAAGGCTACCCCGGAAAGAGATATTATGCGGGAAACGAGTTCATAGACCAGGTGGAGACGCTCGCCATAGAGCGGGCGAAAAAGCTCTTCGGGGTGGACCACGCAAACGTGCAGTCGCACTCCGGCTCCACGGCAAATTATTGCGCCTATTCCGCCCTGGTGCCAGCAGGGGAGACGATAATGGGGATGGAGCTTTCCCAGGGGGGGCACCTCACCCACGGCTCTCCTGTAAATTTCTCCGGAAAAACATACAAGGTGGTGAGCTATGCGGTTGACAAAAAAACCGAAATGCTGGATTTCGACGTGATAAGGAAGCAGGCGGTGGAGCACAAGCCCAAGCTCATAATCTGCGGCTACACCGCCTATCCCCGCACAGTCCACTTCGACAAATTCCGGGAAGTGGCGGATGCGTGCGGCGCATACCTTCTCGCGGACATTTCCCATATCGCGGGGCTGATAGCCGGCGGTGCGCATCCCTCGCCCGCGAAATATGCGGACGTGATCACAACAACCACGCACAAGACCCTCCGCGGACCGAGGGGCGCAATCATAATGTGCAAGGCGGAGTTCGCGCAGATGATTGACAAGTCCGTTTTCCCAGGGGCGCAGGGCGGCCCGCTCGACCACGTGACCGCGGCGAAGGCGGTATGCTTCCACAACGCAATGCAGAAGGACTTCAGCGATTATGCGCACCAGATTGTGAAGAATGCAAAGGTGCTTGCGGAGGAATTGCACGCGAAGGGGCTGCGCCTGGTTTCCGGGGGGACGGACAACCACCTCATCCTTGTGGACCTCACTCCCATGGGAATCACGGGCAAGGATGCGCAGATTGCTTTGGAGAAGGCGGGCATAATCTGCAACAAGAACACCATTCCCTACGATACGCAGAAGCCCTTCGTCGCAAGCGGCATAAGGCTGGGAACGCCTGCCATGACCACGCGCGGAATGAAGGAGAGCGAAATTAAGGAAGTAGCCACACTGCTGATGAAGGGATTGCACAAGAGAACGGACGATGCTGCGCTCGCATCCATAAAGGAAGAGGTAAAAGCCCTCTGTTCCAGATATCCGGTATACAAGGAATACACGCACTAAGAAGATGATGAGATGATATTGTCCGGAAAGGCGCTCGCAGCAGAAATAGAGGAGGGGCTCAAGAAGAGAGTGGAGAAGCTGGGCTTCTCCCCAGGATTAGATATAGTGATGGTCGGGGACGACCCCGCTTCCCGTACTTATGTGGAGAAAAAGCTGAACAAGGCGGGGGACATAGGCATAAAGGGGAGATTGCACCACCTCACGGAGAGCACTACGGAAGAGGAATTGCTCACCCTCATCTCAAAACTCAACGCGGACAAATCCGTGCACGGGTTCATAGTGCAGATGCCGCTTCCGAAGCAGATAGATTCCCTGAAGATAATTTCCGCAATAGACCCAAGGAAGGATGCGGACGGCCTCCATCCGCTGAACCTTGGGAGGCTTGCGCAGGGAAGCAAGACCATCGCCTCGGCCACCCCCAAGGGGATAATGCGCATGATTGATTATTACAAAATCCCCCTTGCGGGAATGGAGGCGGTCGTCGTCGGAAGGAGCAACATGGTGGGCAAGCCCATTTCCTACCTTCTCACAAACCGGGATGCGACCGTCACCCTCTGCCACAGCAAGACGAAAAACCTCGCGGAGCACACGCGCCGCGCGGATTTGCTCGTGGTTGCGGTTGGTAGCCCCTATCTCATAAAGGCGGACATGGTGAAGGAAGGGGCGCACATAATAGACGTGGGCACTACCAAGCTCGCGGGAAAGACCGTTGGTGACGTTGATTTCGACCCCGTTTCCAGAAAGGCGAGCGTCACGCCCGTGCCGGGAGGGGTGGGCCCCCTCACCGTGATAATGCTGATGGAAAACCTGGTGGAGCTCGCGGAAAGGGCCAAGGCCGAGCCGCAGCCCGAGCCCCCGCCCTCACGAAGGCGGAGGAAGCAGGGTTAAAAGCTTATCCCACCAACTTCATTATACTTTTTAGCATAAATTTAGGTGAATAAATGAAAAGATGCTCGACATGCGGAAGGCTCACAAAGGAGTACGCGGAATTCCCGTGCCCCGAGTGCTCGGAGAAGACTGTGAGGTGCCACCACTGCAGGGAGATAAGGAACCCATACAAGTGCAAGTGCGGGAATTTCGAGGGTCCGTGATAATATGGCAAAGGTATCGGTAGTCCTGAAAGTGTTTCCGGAGGACCCTTCCGGCCTGCAGGCTCTGAAAGCCGCAATCTCAAAAATAGTCGACATCCAGGAGACCAAGGAGGAGGAAATCGGCTTCGGGGTGAAGGCTCTTGTCATACGCTTCCTCGCGGACGAGGCAGGGGGAGTGGATACGATAGAGGAAAAAATAGGCGCGATAGAGGGAGTGAGCCAGGTCCAGGTAACGAGCGTGGACAGGGCAGAGCTCTGAGCCTACTTCTTGATGTAGCCGAAATATGCGTACGCGGCAGCCCCGGCAAGGAAAAGTAACGCCATTATGTATGCGAGGGTGGGCTGCGGCTTGACATCCACGTTGAATTGCACGTTCTCATAGCCCTTCTTGGACACAGTGACCGCCTGGAGCCCGCTGCCTTTCGGGGTTATCGTTATCCTTCCATCCCCGCCGAATGCCTGCCCCCCCATGGACGCGGAAACGTTGGAAAGCGGGGCATCGCCATAATCAACTACTGTTATGTTGAAAGCTTCGCCCTCCCTTACGCTGGTCACATAGAGGACCTTCATCTTCGGTTTTGGCGCATCCCCCTTTATGAGCTGTATCATGCTGAAGGGCGAGGTCTCCATCCCCGAAGCGTCGGAGACATAACATTCCATCGAAATCACGCCGAACGGGAATACGCTCGGGTCGAGTGTGTAGTTCCAGCTTTCAGCACCCGCCTCGCTCCACTGCCCTTCGCCCACCCGCACGTATGTCTTGAGCCCGCCGTATTTGGAGTAGCTCTCCCCCTGCACTGCGACATCCGCGTCCCCTACCAGCGCGTCAGGCTCCGGATAGAGGAAGCTGCAGGCTCGGGAGGAGTCTATCGCATATAGTTTCCCCTCCTGCGTCCCCAGTATTATCTGGCTCCTTATTACGGAGGGAGAGTGCGGCCAGTCGCTGAACTGCCTCTTCATGACTATTGTCCCGTCGCTCCCGCTTATGCCGTAGAGGCTCTTTCGGGTGGAGAAATACACCACGTTTCCGTCCACCGCCATCTCGCCCTCGGGCATGCTGTCCACGCGCGCCTTCCAGGCGAGTTCCCCGTTGTTCACCGCATATACCCATCCGTTCGCGGTCCCGAAAATTATGTATGCCCCCGCGTGTGCCGGGGTCGTAGTGATGATTTCGCCCGCGTTGTAATTCCAGAGCACCCTGCCCTGCGCGACATCCACCGCGTAGAGCATGCCCTCGCTTGTTCCCGTGTATGTGATTCCGGACCATACCATCGGCCGTGTGTTCCAGAACGGGCCGGTTTCGATATCCAAAAATTTCTCCCCCGTGCTCCTGAGCGCGACCAGATCCCTTCCGGAGCCGAAAACAACGTATCCTGCCAGTTCAGCGGACGGCTCGTTCGCATCCGTGGCGTTGTAGTTCCATGAGGGCTGGCCCCTGTCGTCCAGGGCGGTGATGCCATTCGATGTTGCCACATAAACCTTGTCAGATGCGGCAATCCCGCGCACACCCCGGGTGTTGTATGTCCAGGCAATTCCGCCCGCCGAATTCAGCGCATACACCGCGGTTTGCGTTGCAACGACGATATTGCTGCCAAAAACCGCCGGGTCCCCGACCACGGTCCCGTTGAATCTCTGAGTCCACTTCTGCGTTCCCGCCTCTATCCCGTAAACCGCCCCGTTCTCCGTGCCCACGACTATCGTGTTCCCGAAGAGGGCCGGCTTAGTTGTCACGGCGCCATCGGCCCCGAAAACCCAAACCTGGCCCGCGAAAGAAAGAGAAACCAAAAACAAAAACAGGAAAGGGGCGGCGGCTCTCATGGGCTCACTTCAGCAACGAATCGTGCTTGCCGCCGTCTATCTCCCTTATGACCGCCCTTGCATCCTTCCCGTCTATCGTAACGCCCAGGCTCTTGCACGTGCCCGCCACTTCCTTCGCTATGTCATTGATGCTTTTTCCGAGGGAAACGCTGCTCTTTCCCTTTGCGATGCGCACCAGCCCGTCGAAGGTTATGTTTCCCGCAGGCGCCTCCGCGGTGCCCGCGCCCTTTTCAATCCCCGCCTCCTTCTTCACGAGCTCTGAGGTGGGCGGGCTGCCCACGTGCACCTCGAAAGATTTGTCGTCCGTGTTGACAACTACCTTTACCGGAACCTTCATCCCGCCGAAAGGCTTGGTCATCTCATTAATCTTCGCGACCACCTGGCCGGCGTTTATGCCCATGGGGCCGAGCGCCGGGCCCAAAGGTGGCCCCGCGGTCGCCTTTCCGCCTTCAACAATCGCATCAATCGTCTTCTTCATAGAATCTACCGTTGAACTTTATTCTTTCTGGAACGTCTTTTTAAAGTATTTCTATTTTCGGCCGAGTGCCTCCTGCAGCTCCTTTGCATCCACCCTGAGCCGATACTCCCTCATAATCGCGCCGAAATCCCCGCCCTTTTCCTTTATGAGCCTCTTCAGCTCCGCGCCGGAGATGCGCTCCAGCCCCTTCGCGGCCTCGCGCACGCCCTTTCCTGCGCACATCCCGCGCAAAACATCCGGGATTGCCGCCTTCACAAAAAGCCCTTTCTTGTACTCCGCAAACAATTCCATGAGCTGCTCCCGCGGCCTCGCCAATTCCAGGCCTTCCCTGCGCAATTCCACCAGTGTCTGCTCCAGCGTTCCGGCGGCGAGCATCGGCTCCGCGCCCGCCTTCACCAATTCTTCAAAGAGCTGAAGGTTCCTGGATTTGAGCATCCTTCCCGCCATTTCAGGATTGAGGACCCCCTTGAGCCAATCAGTCTTTTTCTCCAGCCCCCCTCCCGCGGCGGCCTTCGCTTCCGAAAGCAACTCATCCGTAATCACAATAGTCTGCAGATCCGTTTCCGGGTACATGCGCGACCTTCCTGCAAGCGGCCGCATGAAGGAGGAAGTCCCATCCGGGTTCGCCTTCCTCGTCTCCTCCGGAACTTTTCTCATGTTTGCCCTTTCCAGAACCTTGTGCAAAGCGCGCTCCGCGGTTGTCTTGTGCGCAACCACCATCGCGAACGCATCCCCTTTCTTTACTCCCAACTCCTTGCGCACCGCTTCCTTTTCCGCGTCCGTAATCTTGTATTTCGCGAAATCCTCGTCACTATGGACTATGCCCTTCACTCCCGCGCTCTTCGCATAGTCGCTCAATTCCGTTCCGTACCTCCTTCCGGGCAAAAGTTCCCATCCGAGCAATCCTTCGTGCCCCTCCAACCTTATTCCGAGCACATGCCCGCCGTTTTCCATTCCTTTTTTTATCAATGCACACTCGGTTTTTTCAAAAGTTTTCGTCAGGTCCGTAATCTTCGGCTTCAGTTCCTTCTCACTCAGCCTCTTCTTTATTTCCACCAGCAATCTGAGCAGTTCCTCCTGCCTTTTCACTTCATTTTGCACATAAAGGGGAATCATCTTCAAATCCTGCGCGCCCTTTATCTCCACGCGCGCCCCTTTTTCCGTTGAAACGTTCACGTCCTGCCTTATGGTCCCAATCCCGCGCGCCACCTTTCCCGTAGCCCGTAAGATGAGCCCAATCTTCTCCGCAGTTTCCTTGCAATGCTCAGCATCCACGATGTCCGGCTCAGTGGCAAGCTCAATCAAGGGTATGCCCAGCCTGTCCAGCCGGTAATGCTTGATGTGCGCCTCCTCGGAAACAATCCCCGAGCTTTCTTCCTCAATTGCAACAGAAGAAATCCTCACCTTCCCCTTGCTCGTCTCTAAATATCCGCCCGTAGCCACCAGGCACGTCCGCTGGAAGCCGGAAGTGTTGCTCCCATCCACAACAATCTTCCTCATTATATGAAGCTCATCAAAAATGTCCATGTGCAATTGCTGTGCAATTCCCAGCACAATCCGCAGCGCCTCGGCATCCACGTCCAGGGGCGGCTCCTCGTCCGCCTCCACAAGGCAGCAGCTCTCAAAGAAGCCGTCGTAGTGGAATTCCTTCTCCTTCTCCTGCTCGGTCTGCGCCGCGATGTCCACCTCGCCCGTCTCGCCGGCACTGGCCCTTAGCCTTCTCTTGAACTTGTAATCCGGCTCCCGCTCCGCAAGCTCGGAGGAGCACCTGCAAAAGAGCTTGCCCGTGTCCAGGCGCTGGTGGATTTCGAGGCCGCACTTCATAGGATTTCGCTCCTCTCGGTGATCTCGCCAGCAATGTTCCGCATCATTTCTTCCTTCACCTTCTCCATTTTCTTTTCGTGCCCGAGAACCCAGCACATCTTCGCATAGGCGCACTCCGGCGTCCAGTCCATGAGATGCCCGAAGACCCCCGCCTCCTGCAGCAACCTTCCGGCGGCATACATGTCCATGTTTATCCTGCCGAAAATGCACTGGGAAGCGAACGCCACCGGGATGCCGGAATCAACCAGCGCCTTCAGGTTCGGGGTTATCCTCTTCGCCAGCTTGTCACCGAAGGTGTTCGTGGGCACGTGCCCTATCCCGGTCCCGACAACCACTATCCCGTCATAATCCGACAGTTTATCCACGAATTCCGGATGTATACCAGGATACGTATAGACCATCGCGACGTTCTCATTCATGCGATTGTCAAACTTCAGCTTCCCGCCCCTTTCCTTATATTTCATATATGGCTCAATCAATCCGGAGCGGTAATCCACCTTCGCGAGCGGCGGCACGTTCACGGACTTGAACGCATCCCTCCTGGAGGTGTGCATCTTGCGCGCCTTCGTCCCGAGGTGGATGAGGCACTCCTCGTCGTCCATCCCCGCGTGCATGCATATCCCCACGTTCGCCATCGGCCCGTTCGCGGCTGCGAAGCACGCGTTCAGCATGTTTATGCGCGCATCCGTGGAGGGGCGGTCGGAGCTCCTCTGCGAGCCCACCAGATAGATGGGCACGGGCGAATCCTGCAGCATGAAGGAAAGCGCCGCGGACGTATAATGCATGGTGTCCGTGCCATGCAGCACAACGACTCCCTTCGCTCCCGCATCTATCTCCTTCCTTATCTCCGCGGCGATTACGCTCCAGTGCGCCGGCGTCATGTCCTCGGAAAGTATCGCGAAAACCTCCCTTGCGTGGAATGTGCAAACCTTGTCCAGCCCGGGGATGTTCTTTGCCAGGTCCTCGGGGCTCGTGGACGGAAAAACGGCGCCGGTCTTGTATTCCACTTTTGATGAGACCGTGCCCCCGGTCCCTATGATTGCGACGTCACCGCGCCCTTTCCCGGTTTCCAGTTTCCCGTTCCGTATCGCTTCGCGATAACTGGCAGAATCTGCGGATTCCGCCATCCCGGTTTCGGGTTTGACCGTTACCTCGCCCAGTTCCTCCGCCTTCGCCCCTTCCTTCCTTATCCCGATATTATATCCGGAATCCAGTTTGAGGACAAGAAAATCCTTTTTAGGCGAGGGAAGGAGAAGCCCTTCATATTTCCTCCCTTTCGTTGTTATGCGGGCGCGCTTGAGTTTTTCCATAAGGACCAACGCCGTTATTTTCATGTTTGGTATTAAAAATTATGGGGGGAGCGCGGAAGC
>CAIXOA010000115.1 GCA_903920925.1 uncultured Microcaldota archaeon
GGGGGTTCAAATCCCCCCGGGCCCGAAATCCAAAACAAAATAAACTAATGCGTCGGAATACTACTTATGAGATATGTACTCGCAATCTTGGCATTTGGATTGCTGCTTTTCGCAGGATGCACGCTTCCTGGCCAGCAGGCGGGCACAGGGACGCAGGGCAACCCCGCCCAGTCCGGGAACACCGGGGCGCTTACCTATCCCCAGACGCAGACCCAAACCTCCGGCACGCAAACCACGACGCAGGCGCAGGCCTGCGAGGAATACGCGAACTATGCGAAGGGCGAGCTGAATGGGGTGTACGGAACTTATACGAACACCTGCGTTTACTCCGACCTGAAGACCTACTCGTGCAGGGGCGGGGTGGTTGCGGAAGATGTCGTGCGCTGCGGATGGAACTGCCTGGATGCGCAGTGCGTGCACAGGAACGAGGGCTTCTGCGTGGAATCCGGAGAGCAGGACGACCCGTACAGGAGAGGGGAGACAAAAATGACTGTAAATACGGCGGTGATGGAGCGCGTCACGGACAGGTGTGCATCCCCGACCCTTCTTTATGAATACCACTGCAAGAACGAGGACATAGAGAGATTGGATATAAACTGCCAATGCTCGGAAGGGGAGTGTGTGAGGCAATGATTGAACTGTTCAAGGGGGTTTTCGAACAAAAGGGGAAGCTCCTCACCAAGAATCTCGTTCCGGGGAAGAAGGCCTACGGCGAGGACACCTACAAAATAGATGGGGCGGAGTACCGCTCCTGGAATCCCTACAGGAGCAAGCTGGGCGCGGCGATAAGGAACGGGCTGAAAACCATGCCCATAAAGCCGGGCTCCAAAGTGCTTTATCTTGGTGCGGCCACCGGGACTACTACTTCGCATATATCCGACATTGTAGGAGAAAGGGGAGAGGTTTATGCGGTGGAAATATCCGCCCACTCGATGAAATCCCTCATCCAATTGTGCGAAGTTAGGCAGAACGTCATCCCAATCCTTGCTGATGCGGGAAGGCCCCGGGATTACGAGGAAATTGGGGATGTGGACATTATTTTCGAGGATGTCGCCCACCCTGAGCAGGCGGAGATGATGAACAGGAACGCCCGCTTCCTGCAAAAGGGCGGGTATGGAATGATTGCGATAAAGTCCCAGAGCATAGATGTCACGAAGAATCCAAAGGAGATTTATGCACGGGTGGAGAAGGAGCTGGAAGGTACATTTGAGATAATAGAGAGGGTGGATTTGGAGCCCTACGAGATGGACCACCTATTTCTTCTTCTTAGAAAGAAGTAAGCCATAGTCCGTGAATCTTCTCAATGCCTTCACCGCGAAGTCCGGGGAATCGTAGGAAGGCACCCCATACCTGTCGAGAACTTTCCTGCTCTCATTCGTGTACTCTCCGCCCACGGCGACTGTGAAGATTGGCTTCTTGCGCTGGTCCGCAGCGGTCACGATTATGTCCAGGATGCTGGAATCCAGCGCAGGCGCCTGGAACAGGACTATTACTATTATGGTGTCCACCCCGTCATCCGCGAGCAGCGCATCCAAGGCTTTCCTGTATTGCTCCGGCCCGGAATCCGCAATTATATCAATCGGATTTCCAACGTTTCCATAGGGCGGAAGAATGGATTTTATTACTTTTACCGTGGCTGGGGAAAGTTCCGCCAATCTCATGCTTTCCGCTTCAAGCGCATCCGCGGTAAGGACTCCCAATCCGCCCCCATCCGTAAGGACCGCAACCCTATTTCCTTTCGGAAAAGGCTGGCTGAATGCGTTCACCGCATGGAAGAGTTCCGCAAGGGAATTCACTTCTATTACTTTTGCCTGCCTGAACGCGGCTTGATATGCAGTATAATTGCCCGCGAGATTTCCGGTGTGGGAAAGCGCAGCCTTTGAGGCGCCCGCCCCCTTTCCGGCTTTCAGGGCGATGATGGGCTTCCTCTTATTGATGCGGCGCATCACGTCCAATAATTTGCGCCCGTCCTTTGTGCCTTCCAAATAGAGTAATATCTGCTTTGTGTGCTCATCCGCACCGAAATATTCTATTATGTCCGCCTCGTCCAGAGTGAGGCCGTTTCCATAGGACACAAATTTGGCGAATCCAATCCCAAAGTAGGCGGCCATGTCAACTATGCAACTCCCGACCGCGCCGCTCTGCGTCACGAAGGAAATATCCCCGATTCTCGGCCTTCCCAGTTTGTAGAACGGAAAGAATAGCGTATCAACGCGCTTAGCCGGGTTCAGCGCCCCGAGGCAGTTCGGCCCGATTAACGCGATTTTGTATTTCCTCAC
>CAIXOA010000116.1 GCA_903920925.1 uncultured Microcaldota archaeon
AAGGGACCACCTTTATGAGGGGCTCGGAATCGTTGTTGGGATTTTCGAACGCGAGGACGTCCTGGAGTTCGCCCGCGGGAAGCAGCTCCGCCATCCCCTGGGCGAGCATGCTTTTTCCGGTGCCGGGCGGCCCTATGAGGAGGACGTGCCTCTTCTGCTTCGCGGCCTTCCTTACTATTTCTACGGCCTTGTCCTGGCCTATCACCTGGTCTATGAGCCTCGGAGGAACAGCTATGTCTTCTGTTGTCTTGAATTTTTTCATTAGTTCATCCCTTGGAGCCCACCACCTGCACGTCCCTGAACCAAATCTTCGGGGCGATAAGGCCATTCCAGGTGGACTGCGTGTCCCCTATCTTGTCTATTGAGTTAAAAAGGTTAAATATGTTTCCGGTGAGCAGGAGGTTCGTGACCGGGAATTTTTCCCCCTTGTCCTTAACGAAAAAGGCGATGTCGGCCTCCACCCCGAAATCCCCGCTGATGGAATTGGAGGTGTGCATCCCGTGGAAGGATTCCACGTAGATGTAATGGGCGGCCGCGTGGCCCGGGTAATCGCCCTTGCCCATGATTATGTTGGACTGGGCCGGGGCGGGCGGGGCGGAATAATCCGCGCGGGCGCAGTTGCCGTCCCTCCACGAGCCGAGCCTTGCGGCGGTATATGTGTCGTAAAGGAAATCCTCGAGCACGCCGTCCCGGACAAGGGAGATGTCCTTTGCCGCGACGCCCTCCGCGTCGAAGGGCCAGATGTTCGCGGCGTTCGCCTTCAGGGAATCCATTATCGAGAGCTTTTCGCTGAATATTTTCTGCCCCTGCCCGTCCGAGAGCCTGGAGATGCCGCGGCGCTTGTTTTCCGCGGAGAGGTGGAACATCAGGAACTCCATCAGCTGGGAGAGGCAATACGGTGAAAAGCAAACCTCGTATTTTCCGGTCGGGAGGGATTTCGCGCCCTCCATCTCCTTCGCCATCAGCGAGGCCTCCGCACCCAGTTGTTTGAAGTCCTTCGGGAGAAACGGGGAGGAATAGAAGGAGAAGCCGAAAAGGTTTCCCTTCTTCGCCTCGGTGTAGACAGAGCAGAAGCTGCCCTCCATGGAGGCGGAGAGGCCGTTCGTATTCTCTATTTCTTCCTTTCCGAACGAGAAGGAGAGGGAGACGCGGGTGGGTTCCGCGTGCTCGAGAATCCCTTCCACCGCCTGCAGGGCGCATTCCATGGCGAACTTTTCTTCGAGCTTCTCCAGTCCCCAGCTCTTCGTCTTCACGTACTCGTATTTCTGCGCGTGGGGGAAGGAGTATTTCACTTCGGGCGAGAGGGCCGCGGAATGGAGGGCCGCATCCACCGCCTTTTGGAAGCCATCCTCGGAATTGCAATAGGAAAAGCCGAGCCTGGAATTTTTTATCACGCGGAGCGCATGCCCCTTCTCATGGGAGAACTGCTTTTCGCGGAAGCAGCCGTGCGCATATTCGACCGTCAGCGTGGAGAAATCGGAGAGGTAGGATTCCGCCTCGTCCGCTGATGCCTTTGCGAGTGAGAGCAGGCTCATGGGAAGATAACTCAAATAGGATTTAAATCCCCCTGCCTCCCGCTCGCCTCACGCGAAAATTTCTTTAGGAATAGGAGAAAAGAGAAAAAGGAAAAAGAAAGAAAAGAAGGGAAATTAATCCCTTCAGTTCCTCGTAACGCCTGCAACGAATTGCTGGGCCGCGGATATTGTGTCCTGTGCGTTGAGGCCGGCGACAACTATCTTGTTGCCGATCGCCCTTACAACCACTGGCTGTGCCGCGAAGTCCACGCCCTGGCCCGCGATTGCGCCCGCAGTCACGGTATTGACCACGTCACCACCGACTGTGATGACTGTGCCGGTGTCAAGGCCGGTTGCCGCGCTGTCGAGCACCACCATGTTGCTCGTGAGGGCAGAGTGCTGCTCAGCCTGCACGGACGGTGCGTTGTTCGGCATAATTACTGCCGATACTCCGCTCATGTCGCAGGTCGGTGCCGCTCCGGCTCCGGTGCCGAATGTGCACGGGGTCAATGACTCCGTGATGTTCAGCACCTTGACTTTTACGCCGGTTGTTCCGACCGTTGCCTCATCGCCTTCACCAAGGATGAGCGTCGTGGTGTCCGGGGTAGCGTTCGCAGCGGCGCTCGTCGCAAAGGTGTAAGTTGCCTTCAGGAGGTCCTTCGGAACCTTGAAGCTCTTCGAGGTCTTGGACGGGCTCACGAACTGCGTTCCCCTCGGGGAGACGAACTTGGCCTCGTACTCCGAACCATATGTGTAACCCAGGTCATCAAGGGTGAACGGAGTGACTGTGGTTTCATCCCACATCTGGAGGGTGACTTCGTCATCCGCGTTGTCCGGGCCTATGCTCAGGAGCGTATCGGTGCCCGTGTCATAGTATATGCCCAGCCAGTCAACAGCCGTGTAGGTTATCGGGGTCGGGGAGCCATCCTTTATCTTGCCCATGTCCTCTCCAAGCCAAACCTCGTTGGTGTTGAACCAGAGTTCGCCGTTGCTTCCAGCCCACCTGTAGTCAAAGTATGCAGGCGAACTGAGAAGGCCGGGGTCGAAGACCCACCACTTGCCGTCGGAGTCCTTAAGGACCACCGAATCGGGGTTTACCAAGCCCAGGCCGCAGGTGTCGTCAACCGCACCATAGGGGAGCCAATATGCCTCGGCCCCTCTCCTTGAGGTTGTGGACCCGAACGGGATGAGCAGGTTGCTCCTGAACTCGCCCTGGCTTGTGGTCACCTTCACGTACGGGTCTGTTATGTTTATGTAACAGGTGTCCGTGCTCGCGGTGCCGTTCTGGATGCCAAGCCTCTTGCCGGTCGTGTCTATCTTGTATTTCAGGTCGTCGTAGGTCGTCTTGGAGTCGTCGATGCCGTTGTAGGTCAGGTCGAACTTCTCGTAGTTCGGCAGGTCCACAACCGGGAACTTGTCGCCGGCAACCATCTCGTTGTAGTCGCCCGCGTCCGTGTACAGGGTTATGGTCCTGAGGTACTCCGGGTCGCTCTTGCTCTCGCCGGTCCCCTTGTTCTCCCAGCCAATCAAGACATCCCAGTTGGAGTCAGAGTCGCTTATGAACTTCTGCCCATCCTCGAGGGTTATCTCATCTGAGAAGATGCCCAGCTCCGCCCACTTTGCAATGAGCATTACACCGGGCGCCGTCTGGTAGACGTGCAGCTTTATCCCCGTGGTGTCACAGAGGTTGCTGACCGTCGTGTCAGGGAAGACCTGGTCCTGGCATACTTCGTTGTCGTTGGAGTCCAGGACTGTCACTATCGCCGGGTGCGCATTTTCAGCGTCGCTCTCCCTTGCGATATCGTCCAGCCTGACCTTGTAGCCGTTGCCGGCGTCAAGGATCTCTCCCACGTTGATGATGCCTGAGACCGCCTCCTTCGCCAGCTTAATCTTTGAGCCGCTGGTGTGGTAGGTCTGCTGGTCAATCGTTGTTCCCGCCGCTGAATCAGCCGGCGTAACCTCGCTGATGACCCAGTCCTCGCCAAGGAACTTTATGAATACCTTCTTGGAAGGCAGTTCGTCCATAGGTCCGCAGAGTACAAGGTTCTTGCCAGGGTCGCCCGGGCACAGTGGAAGGCCGTAGTCGTCGCCTGGGGCGAAGACCGCGGTGTATCCTCCTTCTGTGAGGGTGTTCTTCAGCACCTTGTCTCCAGTGTCCCAGTAGTTCTTTCCAGAGAAGGTGAAGTATTGCCCTTCCTGGATTGAGGACGCAGAGCCCCTTGGCTGAATCGTCACTGGTGCGAACGGGCCGAATTCAGAGCCTACCTTCACCATTGCCTGGTATTCTGCAGAGGCGAAGGTCCCGTCCACATACCCTCCAATGTAGTCCTGGTATGGGTTTGCCTCCGTGTCTGAGTAGGAGTCTGTGACAGTGTATGCCTCGTCGGCATCAGTGCCTGAGGTGTACCTGTTAAGCAGGTCCCTGTCAAGGTAGTCGCCGATTCCGGCGCTGTAGTCTGCCCTGTCGGCTGCGCCTGCCCCTGGGACTGTGACCAATAGTGTCACCTTCTCAGAGCCAGCCACCACCGAGCATGTTCCCGTGCCCGACGCGCCGGTGCATGTGCCCGCACCCACGACCTCCGCGGTCATGGTTGAGGACTTGTAGGCCTCGTTAGCGATTTTGGAGGCGATGTACGCCGCCACCACTCCATCGCTTGCCGCGGCCCTTTCACCGACGACAATCTTCACAACGGGCTGCCCGTTGGCATCCACCAGCGGTGTGTTTTGGTACACCAGGCCGGCAAAGGCGACTGAGCTTGCCAAAATGGCTGAACCAGCCAAAATCGCCCCGATTTTCTTCAGGTTTATTCCTTTCATGCTTTCACCAAACAAGCCACCTTCTATGGGGCCCCTTCGATAACGGTTACCGGTGGCTTTCTACTTTGGCCCCAAATAGCCCAGACAATATCTCATCCGGGCTACTCAGAAAAACTTCTGAGTGGAAAGGTCTTCAGAATAACGTTTATAAAGGTTTTTACCATACCTAAATTCCCCTTTATGATAAATCTATATTATAACGTTAATAGACGAACCTTAATTTTGATTATTGTCGTAATATTATTACTAACAATATAAAAAATAAATAAAAGAAAAAAAGAAAAGGAATTCAGCCGAAGAGGGATGCGAGGCCTTCCGCAGCCTGCTCTTCCTTCTTCTCTGCGCTTTCCTCTTCCTTAGGCTCCTCCTTCTTCGCGTGCCCGCCGGCCGCCGGGG
The DNA here is from genome assembly GCA_903920925.1 of uncultured Microcaldota archaeon. GTDB lineage: Archaea > Micrarchaeota > Micrarchaeia > Anstonellales > Bilamarchaeaceae > CAIXOA01. The sequence continues at coordinate 4,728 of CAIXOA010000116.1, forward strand.
CCGCCGCAGCAGGGGCCGCAGCCGCGAAGGAAACGTTCTTCAGGAGATCCTCGAAGTTCACGCCCTTCACCGCGTCAGCGAGCACCTTGCACTTCGCCTCGTCGGCTTCCGCGCCTACGGACTTCAAGACCGAGGCGATGTGCGCCGCGGTCACTTCCTTCCCTGAGCCATGCAGGAGAAGCACGGCATGCAAATACGGGTCTATTTTTGTCATTTCATTCACCTATTTCTTCTCCAAGCTTTCAAGGGCCATACCCTGCCTTGTGGCAAGGGTGAGAAGCTGCCCTATCGACTCGGATGAGTATAAACCGCCGTTTATTCCGGCGCTCCTTCCCTGGGTGTACGCCTCCACCAGAAGCATCTCTATGTTCTGCGGGGACGGATATTTGGCGTTCACGGAAAGGTTCATCGCGTCCACGAGCGATGAGATGAATTCCGGAGCGAGGGAAGCTGCGGAGATGTTCAGCAGTTCCGGGGAGTAGAGGTACTGCCCGTCGTATGCGAGCAGGATGTTCATCTCCACTTCGAAGGGTTTTACCCCAAGTGTCTGGAGCGCCTTCGCCTTCTGCATGGTTATTTCCTCGCCCTTTTTCACCACGGTGGAATCCTTGCTGACTATAATCTTTCCCGCCTTTATCTGTACGTTTAGCCCCGCTGCCTTCAATTCGGAAAGCGCCGGGCCTGCGGGCAGGTCGGTGTCCCCCGCCGGGACGATTATGTCCGCGGGCGAGATCTGGCCGGGCTTTGCCGCCATCTGCAGCTTGTTCCCCTTCACTATCTGATTTAGATTATATGGGGAAAGATTTGTGAGCACCAATGCGGCCGGGACGTTGAGGCGCCCGGAAAGGTCCGCGGGCTTCCCGCTCCCGTCCAGTGCGCGCTTCAGCACGGTGGATTTCGCCATCCTCACCGTTCCGTGGTTTTCCGCGCGGAGCCTCTTCCTCATGCTCTGGAGCAGCTTGTCCGGAAGGTTCCTCAGGTCTATGAGCACGATGTTCGGGTAGTGCTTTATGTCCTTCTGGATTTCCTGGACCAGCTCCTTCTTCCTTCTTATCGCGGCCCTTTCTTTCTTTTCTGCCATGATGAACACCTCTAGACCGTCACCTTGACGGGCTTGCCCATGGTGAGCTTCACATAAGCCCCCTTCACGTTGGGCTGCCCCACCTTTTTGGTGACCGCTTCGTAAACCGCTTCGATATTATCCGCCAAATCCTGCGAATTCATGCTTTCGCTCCCGACCAGCGCGTGTGCGACCGGAAGGTATTTCCCCTTGGAAGCAATCCTGATGGACCTCTTTGTTCTTTCTATAGAATCCTTCATGTTGCCGACGAGCGGCTTCGGGATTTTTCCTCTCGGGCCCAAATATTGGCCGACTGTTTTAGCGACATTACCCATCTGGTTGGGCTGCGCAAGCAAAACGGATTTCATGGTCATTGCCTTGAGCTTTGTGAGGTCTCCGCCCAGCGCCGCGAGGTCCCCGGGCAGGATGAGCTGGTCCGCGCCGGACCTTTTTGCCTCTGCGCAGAAGTTCTCATCGCCGATTACAATCACCTTGGGCTCCTTTCCCCCCTTTCCGTGGGGGAGCGGAATGTCCAGGTTGAGCCTCTGCTCGGGCTTCGTGAAGTCCACGCCCCGGAAATTCATGATGAATTCCACGGACTGGACGAACTTTTTCTTTCCCTTGTCTTCCAGCGCCTTGCTTATGGCGTCTAGGAGTTTCTTTTTGTCCATACTTACACCCTCCTGCTACCAGCAGTGCATGCGGGTAGAATTCAGATTCTACGGAGATATGTTGAAGGGAAATATTTTAAAAAAGATGTGAAGGGAGGAAAACCCGTTTCCTCCCCTGTAAACTCATCTACTTCCTGAAGAAAAGGAAGTATACTACCACCGCGCCGAGCAGCACGGTTGTTCCCACGAAAATCAATCCGAGGTCCCCGAGCCCTCCGGTGCTTGTGGGTTGAGTGGGCTGGGTGGGCTGAGTCGGCTGGGTGCGGTTCTCAGGCGCACAGTAGGCCGTTCCCGCGGATTCCACGCAGTCGTTGTTGCTCGGGCACTGGAGGAGCAGTTGCCACTGGCCCCCGGAGCACGAGTAGATTGTGTCCGAGACGCAGTTGCGCTGTCCATCCGTGCACACGGGCGTCGCGACGCATGCGCCGTTGTCGCAGGTGTAGCCGCCCGGGCATTCAATCGGGTCGGAAAGCTCCCCGGCCGCGGAGCATTCGCGGTAGGCGGTTGGGCCTGCGCACATGCTCGCGCCCGCCGCGCACTGCGCGCACTGCGCATTGTAGCATCCCTGGGCACACTGGAGATAATCCGCATATACGTTGTTGTCGCCGCATTGCTGGACCATGTTCGCATTCGTGGGCGAGCATCTCTTTATGCCCGGGGTTGCGCACTGGTCCCCGGTCGGCGCCTGGCACGAGCCTGCTGAACATATCTGCCCGCTCTGGCATGCCGAAATCCCAGCCCACTGCCCCTGGCTGTTGCAGTTCTGGTAGTGGGTGGAGTCCGTGCACTGCGTATTGCCTGTGAAGCACTGGATGCACATGTCATTGGCGCATCCCATCGAGCAGTATAAGTAATCCTCCCAGTAGCCGCTGGTTCCGCAGCGCTGGAGATTGTAGACGCTGCCCGGCGAGCAGCGAACCGCGCCGGTCCTGGAACAGGATGTGTATGACCTCTGGACGCAGGAGCCGCTATCGCACACAGAGCCGCTTCCGCAGCTCCTTTCCGACCCCCACT
>CAIXOA010000117.1 GCA_903920925.1 uncultured Microcaldota archaeon
CGCATTCTTATGCGGCGATGGGCGGATATCATCCACTTACGAAATACTCAAAAGATGCGGACGGGAACCTGGTGGGCGAGATAGAACTGCCGCTTGCGGTGGGAACCGTGGGCGGGGCGATAAACATAAACCCGCTGGCGCAGGTGGGGCAGAAGATTCTCGGGGCGAAGAGCGCGCGCGAGCTTTCCATGGTGATGGCGGCGGTGGGGCTGGCGCAGAACTTCGCGGCGCTGAGGGCGCTGGGGACCGAAGGGATATCCAAGGGGCACATGAAACTGCACGCGAAGAACCTTGCGGTGATTGCGGGGGCGGGCACCCCTGCGGAAATAGACAAAGTCACGGAGAAGATGAGGGAGAGCGGGGTTTATACTGCGGAGAATGCGAAGAAGATACTGGAAGGGATGAAGAAAGGTGCGTGAAATGAAGGAATACTTGCATCTGGCTGCGCTTGTGCTGTTTTCGGTTGGGTTCTTTTTGGTGGGGTACCAGGGGATTTCCGAGCAGGGATACGGGAAACTGCTCGCGCTCGGAATCAATGACGTACAGACCGCATATTATATCGCGCTTGGGAGCGCGGTGGTTGCGCCGCTTCTCCTCTATTTTGCGCTCAAGAGCGTCGGGCTTTCCGACTGGAAGTGCATGTTCGGAGGGCTGATGCTCGCAACTGCGCCCGTGGCGATAAACAATTCCGTGGTTTTGGCTGACCCGGAGGCATCGCTGATTATGGCCGGGGCGGCTGCGGCGATATTGGTTGCGGGGCTGGTTTCGCAAGCCATAAAGAATAGGAGAATGGGGCTGGTGTTCCTGCTCGTTGTTGCGGGGGCTGCGATTTACCTGGGAAGCGCCCGCGGGACCGGAATAAACTATTATGTCGGCGAATATTCGCTCCTGCTTCCCTTCTCGTTCGCGCTGTTCGTGGAGGGGATAAAGGAGAGAAGGGAGGATAAGGTTGGGCCGCCGCTCTTCGGCTTCGTTGCACTGCTGTTTTCCCATCCCATCGGAGCGGCGATACTCGCCTGCACGAGCGCCCTCGGGCTCGCGGAGCTATGGAAGGAGAAGGACAGGCCCATACTTTTGGAATTCCTGGCAGTCTATGCGCTTTGCCTTGTGTTCTCGCAGGGCGACCCGATGAGGAGCGCGGTGGCGGGGCTTTTCGGCTTCATAGTATTCTACGCGATAATGCTGATGTATAACATGAAGATGAGGGAGGTCGCCCAGCCCGCGGCGATATTGCTGATGCTGGTTGCCGTGCTGACGATGGCCGGGAACCTTTCCGCGCACAAGTTCGAGGGGGGCGTGCTGCCCGTCCCTTCCGCTGAGACCATCGGGATGTTCCAGTGGGCGCAGGGAAAGGGAGAAATGGGGATATTCGCCTACCCGAATGCGTTCAAATTCTATGCGGGGAGGGACGCGAAGGTGCTGGATCCGCTGGGAAGCACATGGGCGGACAAGGTGATATTCTCCCATGACACGCTGGATGCCGGAGTCGGGGAAGGCCCGAACCTGTTCTATTATTTCGCCACGAGCACGGCGCAGGACAATTCCGAGGTCGCAATCTACAAGAACGGGAATTATGGGCTGATGATGAAGATAAGCGAGGGAAGGGTGGACAGGAGCGACGCCGACCTCATAGACATAAACAGGAGGGTGAAGATAAAGACGATACCGTTCACGAAAATAAAGATGCTGGACGGGAACCTTTCCTATTCGGATTCCAGGAACAGGGTAATCAACGTGCTGGATATCGAAGGCAGCGTGCTGGCTGATGGGATAAAGAAGAGCAGGGAATACTCCATGCCGGGAGCATTCGCGGTGAGTCGGTAATGTTCTGGAGCTTCATAGGGATACTGCTGTTTTCCGTCCTTGTGACGGTTACGCTTTCCGAATTCCTGATTCCCCGGCTGAAGAGGTTCGGGATTACCGGAAAGGACGTGAACAAGGAGGGGCGGCCGGAGGTCGCGGAGATGGGCGGGCTGGCGATAGTCGCGGGATTTACCGCGGGGGTATTGCTGGCGATAATGCTGAATACGTTCAACGGGCTTGGATTCAACATCACCTATGTGCTTGCCGCGCTTGTGACGATACACGCGATGGGCTTCATCGGGATAGTGGATGATTTGCTGGACATACCGCAGATGGTGAAGGCGTTTTTGCCACTCGCCGCGGCTGTTCCGCTCGTGGCTGTGAGCGCGGCGGGGAGCACCGCGATGACCATTCCTTTTGTGGGCTCCGTGGATTTGGGCATATTGTACATAGTGGTGCTGATTCCGATGGGAATTGCGGTGTCATCCAATCTGACTAATATGCTTGCGGGATTCAACGGGATGGAGGCAGGGATGGGGAGCGTGATGATGCTTGTCATGGCGCTTCTCGCATTCATGCACGGCTCGAACGAGATGCTGGTGCTGTTCCTTCCGATGCTCGGGGCGCTCCTTGGCTTCCTCAGGAACAATTGGTATCCTGCGAGGGTGTTTCCCGGGGATGTGGGCAATTTGACCATAGGGGCGGTGCTCGCATCCGGAGTGATAATAGGGAACATGGAAAGCGCCGGGGCTTTGATAATGATCCTTTACGTGGCGGATTTCTTCATTAAGGCGTATAATAAGTTCCCGAGCAGCAAATGGTGGGGGGAGCTTAAGGAAGGGAAACTTTATCCCCTGGAAGGGAAGGTGCGGGGATTTGCGCAATTGGTCATGAAATTTAGCGGCGGGATAAGCGAGAGGAACCTCACGCTCGTGTTTATCGGGATGCAGATACTAGTAGGATTAGTGGTTTTCTTACTCTATGCCTAGCCTCTTTGGGAAATTCTCCTTCATCCTTTCGTATTCTTCCACGTTCCCTATGTCGTGCCAGTAGCCGGAGAGCGTGTAGGTGTTGATGCATTTTCCGGAGGAAAGGAGGCGAGGAAAAACATTCTTCGCGAAATCCTCCTTCTCTTTTATCTGCGATAATGCTTCGGGCTCTAAAATGTAGATTCCTGTGTTTATCTTGTGCGTGAGGAGGGGCTTCTCCTGGAATTCCTCCACTTTTCCGTCCTTCCTTGTTTTGATTACCCCGTACTCTATTTTGGTATGATAATCCTGGACAGCGATTGTTGCGGGGCAGCCGGATTTCTTGTGGGAAGCGAGCATCTCCCTGAAATTTATGTCCGTTAGGTGGTCGCCCATCGTAACCAAAAAGGTCTCGCGGGGCTTCTTCGCATGGAGGAGGGCGCCGGCCGTTCCGCGTTCCTCTTCTTCCTCGACGTATGAGATGGATGCCCCGAATTTCTTCCCGTCCCCGAAATAGTCCTTTATGTCCTGGCGCAAATAGCCTACGAAGAGGGTGATGTCGGTTATGCCCGATGCCCTGAGATGCTCGATTATGTGCTGGAGGATGGGTTTTCCTCCAACCGGGAGCATGGGCTTGGGCATCTTGTATGTGTATGGCCTGAGGCGGGTGCCTTTCCCCCCGCAGAGGATGAATGCTTTCATGTTTTCACCTTATGTAAAGCCCTATTAATGCGCCGACTATTGCGCAGATTATGTTGGTGGTCCCTTTTGTGCCTATCCCCCTTTCCTCCAAGACGCCGAAAAGCGTGTCGACTATGCTTCCGGAGAAGCCCGCGAAGGTTACCAAGAGGGCGGCGGTGGGGGAGATGCCGAAAAGGAAGATTGCGCCTATTCCGATTAGGGCGGCCCCGCAGAGGGACATTATGAAGCCAAGGATGCTCACAGCGCCGGAGGTGCCGGGCTTCACCCGCTTGAATCCATCAAGGGAGAGGGGCTCTCCGGATAATACCCCCAATTCGGAAGCGAACTTATCGGAAGTTACTGCTGCGATGGAGGCGATATATGGGAGCGGGCCGGCATAAACGGAAAGGGCGGCACAGATTGCAGGAACTAACCCATTGGATAATACATTCTCCCAGCTCCGGTCGTGCTCGTAGATGCCCATGTCCTTTTTCTCATAATAGCCGTATTTTGTCACGAAGATGGCGAGCATGAGGAAGAAGAGCATCATCGCGAGGTAGGGGGCGCCCCCGAAAATGAATATGGCTGCGCCGAAAATGATGGCAAGGGTTAGACCGGGCTTGTCCAGCATCGCGACCATTTTAATCAACTCTTATGGTTGTTCCCCCTATAGAGAATTTCCTCTGGAGGAATTTCCCTATTATATTTATAGAGGTTGCTGTATGGCTGGAGACTCTTGAGGTCGTGTAGGAGGTTTTTCCGGCCAAGGCTGCGTAGATGAGGAGCTGATCCGCGAGGCGGTGGTCCACGTCCACGTCGCCTTCATCCTTTATGCCGTTGAAGCATTCCTCGCCCACCTTCTCGGAAGGCTTTCCCTTTTCCCCCATCACCTGGAAGCCGACGAAGCCGCGCCAGGCGAGGATTGCGTTTCCGGGGTCCCTGCATTCCTCTTCCCGCACGTATACCCTGTTGATATTGTTATGGACGAATATCTTCTTCTCCCGGATTGCGATGGGCATGGGGAGATTTGCGAGGGAGATTATCACCTGCGTGGCGGGAAAAGGCACGCGGATCCAGTAATCGGTGGGCTTGGGCTTGGAAGGCTTCACCTTGAGGCGGATTTCCCCGCCTCCGGAGGGGTAATAGCCGGCCCGACGCATCTCGGATTCAACTTCGCAGCCCATGTATCCTAAGGCGGGAAGGAACACCCTCTCAAAATAATCGTAGGAAGGGGCCTTGGGGTTGTGGGTGCCCCCGATAATCTTTACTTCCGAAGGCTTGGAGGTGGAGAGGAGCAGGGGAAGGATGGTTTGGGCGACGAGGACCGCGGAGCCGGCGGTGCCTATGTTGAAATCATATTTCCCTCCGATTATTCCGGAGGGGGTGTAAGAAATCTCGCTGGATTCCTCTTCCGCACCCTCTAAAATGCCCCGGGCTATTGAACGGACGGCCCTTGCGGCCATTAGGTGCTGGGGACGGAGGCCGGGCTTGTCCCGTTTTGCCCTTATGTTGAAGATGCGGATCGGAGTATTGGTGAGGGCGGAAAGGGTGAGGGCTGTCCTTACGCATTGGCCGCCGCCTTCTCCTGCACCTCCGTCTATTTCAATCATTTTCATCTCAACCCTTCTTTATTTTCCATTTTTCTATTATCGCAAAAATTTCTTCCTTTCTCTGGAAATTAAGGCTCACTTCCAATCCATACCCTGTCGGTTTTTTAATAAGGAAATTATCCTTTATCAGTTGTTTGGCGGCATCCTCTATTTTATCTTTAAGGTGGCTGGGCGTGCCTTTTGCAATATTATCAAAACTGGTGTGTTTCGCCTTCCACCAGCCGTGGCGGGCGAACTTGTCAAGAATCCATGGGATTAATTCCTCGTTTCCCAGCTCAGGCATCGCTGTCCACCAAAATATACATTCAACGTATTGTTTTATAAACACATACGACGTTAGAATGTTATGGAAAAATCATTGTTTGTGAATTTCCTTGGGGACACGCCGCTTGTAAGGGTGATGGACTTCCTCATAGGGAACAGCATATTCGACTACACGAAAACGGACATTGCGGAGAACTCGGGCGTGTCCAGGGCTTCCCTGTATGTGGTATGGCCGCAGCTCGAGCAATATGAAATAGTGAAGGCGAGCAGGAAGATAGGGAACACAACGCTTTACCGGCTGAATAAGGAGAACCCGGTGGTGCAAAAGCTTATCGAGCTGGACCTGAAGCTCAGCAGGGAATATGCAGATATGGAAGGGAAGGCGGTGGCGAGAGTGGCGGCGCACTGAGTATGTGTTAAAAGATGGGTTTTTAAAGATTTCCATGCACTATATTATCATGAACTCCAAAACTGATGTTGCAAAAAGGGAATTTATTCGTGGCCCAGCCCTTGAAGTGCTCGTGCCGAGAAGCAAGGGCAAGCCTTTTGACGAAGGAATTCTGATTGCAGAGCAAGGCAGGCGGGTTATCGCCTCATGCCTCAGGATGGACAGGGCGCTTGTCGGAAGCGAAGAATGGAGGAGCATCTCCGAAGTTTTTGCCTGCTGGACCGGCACCATGACGGCTTATGTAGAACCAAATACGCGTTTCAGGGACAGCAAAAACGTGCAGAGGGTTGCCTCTCTGGACAACGGGCATTACCAGATTTACACCGACCCGGATACAGGAATTCGTTACTTGTTCCCTATTTATGAAGAGCATCTGGATGCAAGCAACAGGCTTCTGCTCTCGGAACACCCTAACTACAGTTTGGTGCATGATGGAAACGACAGGATAGTGAAGCCGGTGGCTGATAACCTTGTTGATAAAGTGGATAAGTTCCCTGCGCGCGGCGATGCATGGTACGTAACAGAACCGGTGCACGGCATTCCGCAGGGAGAGCAGACTAATGGCAGCACAAGCGATCAGAGCGTGCTCTGGAGAATAGATTCCAGAGTGGGCCCTGTCGGGCGCGGCGACGACTACTACGGGTGGGACGGCGACGACGGGCGGTACGTCGTCCTGGACGACAGGCCGTCGGATGGTCTTGGGGTGGCAGTAGAAGCCCCCGAAGGGGGGCGCGCCGCGGAGGCGCCGCAAAGATTGCAGGTTGAAGCCGCACCCGAGAAGAAGGGCGTCGTGATTGCGGCAACCATTGAGCAGATGAAAGAGCTGGTTGGAAGGGCAGGGGCGGCTGTGCAGGAGCTTTCCGCAACAGTCCTTTCTGAGAAGCTTGAGCCAATCCGCAATCTGCTTGAAGCGCTGCAAATAAAAGAATAACCTTTTCTTTATTTTCACCCGGGTGCAAGCCCGGGGCCACACACCCGTTTGCAGTGCCTGCTTTGGGCAGGACATGAAATTCAGCGGCGACAGTGAGTAGGCCATACCGGCTGAAATCCTGAAGCCGCGGTGTGGGCGCGAAAGCGCCATTTGAGCAAATGGGTTACCTCTGGGGCCCTGTCAGGCGCGGCAACAACTACAACAGGTGGGACGACGACAACAGGCGGAACGTCAACCTGGACGACAGGCCGTCGGATGGTCTTGGAATGACTCTGGGCTTGCATTCTGGGGATTTTGTGACCCGTGGGATGCATGAAACGATACGGAAACTTCTATCCGCGCATCTGCTCTTACGAAAACCTTGAGCTTGCCTTCAGGAGGGCGAGGCGGGGGAAAACAAAGAAGGAGTATGTGGTTGAGTTTGAGGCGAACCTTGGGGAAAATCTGGGCAGATTAAAGGAAGAACTGGAAAACTTCGCTTACTCTCCTGCGCCGATGGAAACGTTTGTCGTGTGCGACCCGAAAACGAGGGTGATAAGCGCCTCTCATTTCCGCGACCGCGTTGTCCATCACGCGCTCATTAACGTGATTGGGCCGATTTTTGAGAAGAGCTTCATTTACGATTCATTTGCGAACCAGAAGGGAAAGGGGACTCATTCGGCGATACTGCGGTTTGAGAAATTTATGATAAAAGTTAGCGGGAAAAGAAAGCTAAGAACTGGAAACCGGGAACCGGAAACTGGAATCCTCTGCCCCCCCCCAGCATATCAGCGCCGGCTACGCGCTGAAGGCGGACATAAGGCATTATTTTGAGACGGTGGACCATGGGGTTCTGCTGAGGATTGTCGGGCGGAAGATAAAGGACGGGCACGTCTTATGGCTCATACGAAGAATACTGGAAAACCACCGGGGTGCGGTTGCAGGAACTGGAATGGCGTTGGGAAACCTTACATCCCAATTCTTCGCAAATGTCTACCTGAATGAATTGGATTACTTCGTGAAGCACGAACTGAAGGCGAAACGATATATCCGCTATGTGGATGACTTTGTGATTCTGCACAGGGATAGGAAAACTCTTGTGAAGTGGCACAAGGAGATTGATGCATTCCTGCGCGGGAAATTGAAGATTGAACTGCACCCGGAGAAGACAACCATCATTCCGCTGGGAAATGGGATAACCCTGCTGGGGTTCAGGGTTTTCCGGCATTACAGATTGTTGAAGAAAAGCAATGCGCGGAGGATTTGGGGGCGGCTGGAGAGATTTAAGGAGAAATGCCATGCTGGGGAGATGCGCCGGGAGGATGTTGTGCGGAGCCTAGAGGGGTGGCTCGCATATGCGGAGTTTGCTAACTCGTATAAACTGAGGAAGAAAGTCACTGCTAGGTTCAATATGCTGTTTGGGACAATATGAATGCCTAGCCCTCCTTCTGAAGGGGTAGAGAATTAGGCCAGCGCCAAGCGGCGCTGGCTGGCAAGGCGACCAGTTTCCTCCCCAAAATACGCAACCTACTCTTAGGAAGTACCATATATATAAATCTTTTGGGTGTGTGTGCGAAGGGAAACAGACGTGGATTTGGCGTCTTTTCCTTTAAAAAAGTATGCGAATAAAGGAGAACCCATGAGGGGCATTCTATTTTCCCAATGGCTTAAAGAAGTTTTGCTGACTTTTAACCGAAGTAAGGGAGGGGAAAAGCCATGATTGAAATAAACCACGATAAATGCATACAGTGCGTGGGATGCGCGTCCGTGTGCCCGGTGCTCGCCATTGAGCTGGTGGGGCTGAGGATGAAGACTTATCCGGAGAAGTGCATAAGCTGCAAGGCGTGCATAAGGGCCTGCCCGGCGGATTGCATTAAACTGATAGAAAAGAAGTGAGTCCTATGGATTACGATTATGATATCATAATAATAGGCGGAGGGCCCGCGGGGGCGTCCATGGCCCGGATTGCCGCCCAGAACGGAATGAGCGTAATGATTTATGACAAAAGGAAGGAGCTGGGCGAGCCGGTGAGGTGCGGGGAGGGGCTCGGGCAGAGGGAGGTGCTCGCGCAGGGTGTAGACCTGCCGAGATGGTGCTTCTCAACGGAAATCCTGGGGGCGAAGGTGATTGCCCCCAACGGAAAGAGCATAACCTGGAAGAGCAAGGATACGAAGGGCTGGGTGCTCGAGCGGAAAATGTTTGACAAGTGGCTGGTGGAGCTGGCTGTGGAGAAGGGCGCGAAGGTGAGGACCTATTCCCGGGTTACGGATTTGGTGAAGAAGGACGGGAAAATAGACGGGGTAATGGTGTCCCAGTGGGGCAAGGAGCCGTTCGAGGTGCGGGCGCCGCTGGTGGTGTCGGCAGAAGGAATGGAGGCCATAGTCGCCCGGAAGGCGGGGCTGAAGGCCATGTCCACGCTCTATGATGTGGACACCTGCTACCAGTATGAGATGAAGCCGTATAATCACGAGAACCTGATAGAACTCTATTTTGGGAACAGGATTGCGCCGAGGGGGTACGTATGGATATTCCCGAAGGACGCGAAGAAGGCGAATGTGGGGATAGGGATAGGCGCGCACCTTACTAATGGAAAGAAGGGCGGGAATGTGGACGGGGCGGAGCCGAAGAGACTGCTGGACGAGTTCATTGCGGGGAATAAGGAGTTGAGGGATGCGAGCGTATTGCAGGACTTTGGGGGCGTAATTTCGGTCGGGGCGCCGATAGATTCATTTGTGAAGGACGGATTCATGTGCATAGGGACCGCTGCTCGGCAGGTGGACCCAATCCACGGGGGCGGGATTGCGCTTGCAATGGAGACGGGGATAATGGCCGCGGGGGTTGCGGCGAAGGCCCACTCTAGGAAGGATTACTCGGAAAGGATGCTGAAGGAGTATGAGAATGCCTGGAGAAGCGGGCCGGGAAAGAAGATGGGGAAGAGATTGTTGCTGAGAAAAGTGATGGAGGAGGTGAACGATGACGACCTCAACCACATCTTCAACACGATTAAGGACGCGGACCTCCAGAAGGTGATGGAAGGGAACTTCGCGGGACCGGTGGCGAAAGTTGTCGCAGGAAGGCCGCAATTACTGCGTATTCTGAAAGCGCTGATTAGCTAGATTATCGGCCGGAAGGAAAGCTCGCCGTTCTTCGCGTAGGGCATTGCTGCCCCGTCCCTTCCTGCAAGTTTTACGAAATACATCGCCATGTCTGCGAGGGTTATGAGGAGCTCGCCCCAGTTACTTGCGTACTCCAAAAGGGGGCCGTCTACCTTCTCCGGGAGCCTTCTCTGCCTGCGGATGCGCTTTAGGTCCGCGTCGCACTGTTCTCTGAGCTGCCTCATCCTTTCCATGCGCTCCGTCATGATTTTCATCATCTCTTCCTGGAAATCATGGGGGAATCGTTTCACCTCACGGAGCTCCTGCCATATGGATGAGCCCACGACGCCCACGCTGGCGCGAATTTCGACAGGCCCGGCTTCGGTGCTGCAGAGCATCGGGTTGAAGAGGCTGTGAAGGTAGGCGCCTTGCCGCTCTATGTCCGGAATGTTTGCGGCGCCAGGGCTCAGAAGCACGAATTCCTCGCCTCCATACCTGGAAGGGAAGCCACCCGCCTCGGAGCGGAGCCTGGAACCCATTATGCCCAGCACCTCGTCCGCGGTGCTGTGCCCGTAGGTGTCGTTGAACTTTTTGAAGTCGTCTATGTCAAGGAAGGCGACGCTGAAGCGCCTTTTCCGTATTATGCTTGCGATTGCCATCTTCAGCATAACCTCGTTGAGGAACCGCCTGTTCCAGAGGTTTGTGAGCGGGTCGATGTTCTTGATTTCCTCGTCGCGCTGGGTGTAAAGCTCCTGCCAGATGAGGCGGGCCATCCCCACGAGATAGTCCAGCTGCTCGTTGTCCCTGCTTCCGGAGGGGTTCACGAAACCTTCCACCGCGAGCATGTGGGTGACGTCCATGTTGCCCCTGGACATGTTTCCAAGGGGTATCCAGCACCCGCAGTTGCCGAAGGCGGTGGCGACCCTCTCGCTCTGGGTGCTGAAATCGTCAGGGTCGGAAGTGAAGAGGTGCATATTCTCTCCGTTGAAAACGACCATGTTCCCCGCGAGTATCTTGCCTATGCGGGCATCCATGCGCATCATGAATTCCCTCTGCTCGCTTCCCAGCGGAGCCCCCCCTTCCCGCGCCATTAGGCGGAAGCCTTCCTCCCCCTTTGCCTCCCAAAGCTCTACCTTGGAAAGGTTTGGGTCGGTGGCGAGAATCTCTTTCATTATGAATTTACGCCTGTTGTGCCTGTGCTCGACCATGTGGAGCCTGCGCACTACGGAGCTCTGAGAACGGAAATAAGCGGTCTGGGGGTCCTTCAGGCCGAATTCCCTGGGTGCTGGCGGAAGCTGGGGTGCACCCGTCTCGTGGAAACCCGGGGTGGGTGCGGCTGGAGGTCTGGATTTATCATTCATACTATTCAACCAATTATAACTACTAATAATTGCACCACATCTGTTTTTATTTGTTTCCCTACTTCCATAGGGGCAGGTGGAACAAATGTTCGCTTTCGATGAAGACGACGACTGGGAGGACGAGGACTTCGACGACGAGGAATGGGGAGAGGACGAGGAAGGGGAGGAAGAAGGCTAGGCATTTAGTTGCGTTTTTTATCGCAGCCCGCATGGGCGGGCCTGTTTTTCACTTTCCAGAAAGGGGAATAGGGTTAAAAATTTACGGGAGTAATGTTTCCACAGGTGCTCTAATGGGAATTATGGATTACTTTCTAGGTGGCAGGAAAGAGAGGCCGAAGGCGGCGCCAGGCGCGCCGATGGCGACAAGGCCGGTGGAGAGGCCGTTCGCGATTTCGACCAAATTCAGCGCGCTGAGGCTGAAGACCGGGAGGAACAGCAAGATATTCCTGGAAGTGAGCGTGAAAAACATAAGCCCCACGAAGCAGCTCGTCTCCGTGGATTTGGGGCTTCCGCTGAATTCCAAGATAGGGTTCGACGTGAACTGCAGCCAGAACTACGTGGAAAAGAGGCTGGGGGAAATAGCGCCGGGCGCCACAAACACGTTCACGGTGCCGATTTATGCCTCAAGCCTTACGAAGGAGGGGAGCTACACGGTGGAGATAAATTCTTTCTCGCACTATCTGGATTACAAGAAGGTGTTGTCGCAGATGAAGAATAAGGTGGCGCTCAGGGCTGTAGCAGGGCCTTGAGGGCTTCCGTCACATCTTCCATATAGCCCGAGGCGGAAAAGGGCTCGCCGTGCCCGGGGAAGAATTTTTCTATTTTTAATTTGGAGAGCCTCTCGTAGGACTGAAGAAGAAGGAACGGGTCGCTCCTTGGGAGGGCGAGGTTGGGGAGCATCAGGTCCGGGAACACCGTGTCCCCGGAGAACAGATATTTCTTTTCCTCAAGATAAATGCAGATTGCGCCGGGGCAGTGGCCCGGGGTATGCAGGATGCGGAGGGTAAACCGAACGTCCAGAGCAGGAGGATGGCAAGAAGAGCGGACGTTCGGTTTAGTGAAATCCGGGAATTTGAGCAGTTCGTTGTCTTTCAGCGGGCGGATTTTTGCATCCCTTATTTCCGGCAGGCCCAGTTCCTTGCAGAAGGAATGGCCGATTTCCATTTCTTTCGCGGCAACTGGGCTGGCGCAGATTTTGCAGGAGTGCGCCGTGATTCCTGTGATGTGGTCGCAGTGCTCGTGCGTGAGTATGATCATTTCTGGATTTGGATAGAGAATTCCCTCAGGGGCGTCTATTGCAACCTTATTCTCAATTAGGTAGCCGGTGGCGAGGGGATGAGAGAAGGGGCTTTTCCCCGGGAAGACATCGATCATTCTATTTTCCTCCTAAGCTCCTCCACCGCGTTCGCCACCTCCTTCCCCTTTTCGGTGAGGGTGACGGTCTTTTTCTTACCCGCGCTCTGGATTGTGGCCAATCCCTTCTGCTGCAGCAATTTCATCAGGTGGGTGATGTAGACATAGGTTGTGCCCGTCTCCTTCGCAATGTCTGAGAGATAGGTGGACCTGCCCTTGAGGAGAATGAGGGCCTTTGCCGGCTTGTCGCGCAGAAGGAATCCCATGGGATGAATTGGCGGGCATTGGAATAAAAAGGTTTTTGGGAAAAGAGGTTGCTAGTTCGGGTGGGAATTCTAGATGGCAGTGCCTAATCAGGAAGCGAAAACGAGGCAGCTTGCAGTTTCTCAGGCTCCAGTGGAAAAAAGGCAGTGCGGAAAATGCCCGTTCGCAAAGGAGAATGGGTACAACCTGGTGGAGAGGCCGCTCGTTCTGGTGGACAGGGAAGGAAAGGCACACACACTCCACGGCTACGTGAGGGAGGGCGGAAACTGGCTGGATGGGATGCTGAGCATCCTGAAGCAGAACGGGGCTGCGGCGGAGAAGATATACCTGCCTGGTTGCGGATGGGGAATAAGCGCTGCGGTACTGAGGGACGGCACCTTAATCCAGAACCCCCACGGCTATTTCGACGGGATGCTGCCGGTTGCAACGATGGGCAGCGACAAGACCGAATTGAACTTCGCAAACATAAGGATAGGGAACCAGAGCGTCTTAATTAAGGACGAAACCCCAAAATGCCCGGTGGGGAACTCCCTGGTCAATACCGAGGGGCTCGTATTCGGAAAGGGGGAATATGGAGAAATGGACCCGAATTCAGGGACGATAAGCTGGGGAAGCATCAACATTCCCGGGGCATCCATGCGCCCGCTTCTTGGGAGGGCGCCTTCATATCTTCTGCCGCAGATTGAGCAGGGGTTGGTCGTCCTCCCGAACCCAATGGCAGGTTTCCAGCAGAACCCGCTGGTTGGGGCACGGGGATACGATGCAATTGCTTTCAGGAAGATGGAAATAAGGGAAAATCATTCTTACTCGGGGCAGGATACTGTGGAATGCGCGGCGAGTGCGATGGCCCCTGCCCCATTGGCTCAGGAGTTTTTTGCGCAGCCACTGGTGCAAGCCGGAAATCTGCCCGCGCAGGAGATTCGGATTGAAAGAATTGAAATCATTAAGGTTAGAAAGGAGCCGGAAAGGCGGGAGGAGATTAAATGCGCGGAGGAAAAACCTGCGGTTGTGGAGATGAGGCATTCTCTTCCTGCAGAACTGCCTGCGCAGGAAGCAAGGATTGAACTCTCATTTAAGGAAAACGTGGTTTGGAAAGCTGATGCGCCCAGGGAAGAGAGAAAACCGGAAGAAAGGAGGGACGCGGAGGGGAAAAGAACCGGGAAAAAGGAACTGCCTGCGCAGACTAATGTGAAGAGGGCGGATATTCCGGTTGATCCATCCCCGTTCATCATGCATGATGCAAGAACCCAGAGGTCTGGAAGGAGGGCGGATCTTGCCAACTGGAAGGTTTGGCTTCCGGAAATGCCGAAGAGAATGAAAAGGAGAAAGGCGAAGGCAGATGAACTGCCTAAGGAATTCGGGCAGAATAAGAGGGCGCCGGGGGAGGCGCGAAAGGGCAGGAGAAAAGTAATTTCTGAAATAGATCCCGGGGATGCGAAGGAAATGCCCGGGAAAAGGAAGGCACGGAAGCAGAATGTTTTGGCAACGGAAATGAAGGTTGCAAAGGCGAAGCGTGCGAAGGAAAAAAGGGAGAAGAAATTTACGGAAGAATTGCGTACACGAAAAACGGAGCAGAAGAAGAGGATAAAGGAAAAAAGGGCCGGAATGGCGGCTGAGAGGAGGAAGCGCAGCAATTATGCGGAAAAATACCTCCTAACGAAGAAGGCGGGAAAACAGAAGATAAGGAATTGGATCTCCATCAGCAGAAGATAATCAATAAAAAGTGTTGTGCTGCTTTTATATTCTGCTTTCTGATTCCTTCAAAGCAGGAATTGGGCCTGTAGCTCAGCTTGGTCAGAGCGCCGGACTCTTAATCCGGGTGTCGGGGGTTCAAATCCCCTCAGGCCCGCTAGAGAAAACGCGGGGAGAGCGCTCCGCTATTTTTCCTGCGGGAAAAATGCGCACAGTTTCGCTAGGGCGAAACTATTGCCCCCATTTTCCTCTACGTTTCTGACCCCCTCCCACTTCACTCTGCAACTCTTTGAACGTCCTCCTTACGCAATGCACCAGCACCCACGTATGCCACCCATCCTTATAAATTTTCTTCTCCCATCCAAACCTATGCTGCTCTCCAACTCCGACATAAGGGAATATCTGAAGAATGGAAAAATCAGGATAAAGCCGCTGAAAGATGAGCAGATAAGCTCCGCCTCCGTGGACCTCACGCTCGGAAACAAATTCTGGTTCTTC
>CAIXOA010000118.1 GCA_903920925.1 uncultured Microcaldota archaeon
CTCGGAGAAATGTATTTTCACTCCCAGGGAGTTGGCTAGCTTCTGCAGGCCTGGCTTTATTCCCTCGTCCTTTCCTACAATCCAAAGCTCCGTGTCCGGGAAATCCTTCTTTATTTTCGCGTAGGCGCGGATGAGCGTGTCCACGCCCTTGTATTCGTCCAATCTTCCCACGTACGTTATGGCCTTCTTCCCTTCGGATGGCTGGAAGGTGAATATCTCCGGGTCTATTCCGTTGGGGATGTAGATGAGCTTCTTTTCATCCACCTCGCCCCTTATGTCGTTTATGCTCGCGCGGGAGACGACGATTACCTTTTTTGCGATTCTCAGGAAGATGGAGGCGAAGAAATACTTGTAGAATAATTGGAAGAACTTCTTCTTTCCCTTAAGTTTCGGGTAGCCATGCAACGTAAAGACGAACGGCTTTCTCTTGAGGAGGGCGGCGATGGAGGTGAACAAAGGCATAACCGAACCGTAGCCGTGGGATGCGAATACTTCGGCATCGCTACCGAGGAGGGAGATGAACATTCCGGGGGCGAACCTTACGGATGAGAACAACGGAAAATTGAGGGAAGAGAAGCGGCGGACCTTTATCTTATCCATCATTTCCTCTTTTTTTGCGCCGGGGACCATCGTGGTGAAAACGGTCACCTCATTCTTCAGGTTGGATAATTCCCTGGATAAGTGATAAACGTGGTGCTCTATGCCCCCGGTTGCCGGGGGGAAGAGGTGGGCCACTTGGGCGATTTTCATGGATAAAGAATGCAAAGATAAGTTAAAAATGTTCCGAAACTCACTGGTCGGAACCTGCCCACATGACATATTCCGCGAAAGAAACCGCCCGGCTTGGCGCGCCAAACCTTTTCATGGCTCCGGAAACAACCGATATGTCCTCCTCCCTGAAAGACCTGAGAAGCAGCAATGCCGCGAAGTAGATTGCACACGCGAGGACGAAGAGCAGGCCCAGCAGCCCGACCTTGACGATTTTCTGCAGCACGAGCACCTCCAGGCCGCTGCCGAGGTAGGAAAGGGAGATGCCGCCGATGGCGCCGGAGACCCACCCGCGTGCCGCGAAGAGCACCATTGAAGCCACTGCCCCCGCGACCAGTATCCTGTGGAAGTTTCCAGGAAGCTTGAACCCGAACAGCCTGCGGCAATAATAGGTCGTTATCAGAGTCACCAGGGCAAAGGAAATCGCAGAAGCCAGCGCGGCGCCATCAATCCCGTATGCGGGTATGAGGGCCAGGTTCAGCGCAAAATTCGCAACGGTCGCCGCCAGCGCGCCGTATATCTCAATCTTCACTATGCGCATGGCCGCAAGGATGGAGCCTTGTATGTAGCTGAGGGAGCGTATGAACATTCCTATGGAAAATATCGCGAGGACGAGCGCGCCCGCTGCATATCCGCCCCCGTAAAGCATCTGCAGTATCTCTCCGGGGAAGACAACGAAAACCATGGTGATCGGAGTGATGAGGAATGCGACCCACCTCACGGCGGACTGCGAGATGGAGACCATCCCCTCGCGGTCGCCCTTACCGTAAAGCTCGGAGATTATCGGAAGGAAGATGCCTGTCACGGCGCCCGGGAACACCACTATTATCGTGGCGAGAGAGATTGCGACCGTATACACCGCCACCGCAACGGAGGCGGACTCCGCCGGAAGCATGTAGCCGAGCATTGCCCTATCAAGGAAGGACAGTATCGTCCAGAGGGTGGTGACGAGCGCGAGCATGAAGCCGAAGGGGACGAGTTCCCTCAGGATGGAGACGTGCTCGCCTAGGCCGTGCCTTTCGCCAACCGCACCCAGCCTGCCGAGCTCCTTCCGGACGTACCAGAAGGAGACCAGTGTCAGCAGTATGTATGATATCACAAATGAGAAGGAAAGGACCCTTATGTCA
>CAIXOA010000119.1 GCA_903920925.1 uncultured Microcaldota archaeon
ATCTTGATTTCGCTCTCCTTCGCGCCCGCGACCAGCCCCTTCATGTGTTCCGTAATGAGATACTCGTCCTCTTCCGCCACCGCGAGATAGTCCACGCCCGCGAGAGGGCGGGCCCCGACGCATATTATGTCATTAACATTCATCGCAATCGCGTCAATCCCGACCGTATCATATTTCCCTACTTCCTGCGCAACAAGGACTTTAGTGCCCACTCCGTCCGTGTGCATCGCCAGTTTTTCGCCCGCAAAATCGATTATGCCCGCATAATGCCCTATGAGCGCGTTCCTGTCCCCTGCAAAAATAGCCGCATTTATCGCGGACTGTATGCTCCGCACTTTCTTGATATCAACGCTGTACCCTACTCCCATGCCCCGGATTCGAAGATAATGTATATAAATATGAGGTGGGGTCCCGCTCTCAGTTCTCGACTACCTCTGAATGCCCATCCTCGTAAACCCTGGTCGGGACGTCGTGGTATGCGCTGATTATCGCGCCGTTCCCGTCAAGTTTGTAGCCCGCGACGTTGCTGTTGGACACCGGGGCGTATGTCCTGGCGTTCTTAATTTTCTGGAATATCCCCGCTATCGCCTGCCCGTACCTCCCGGTTGAGCAGGAGTCAAAAACTATTATCGGGCCGTCATCAAAGCTGTCCTGCAGCCTTGCGACCTCAACGCTGTCGGATTCGCTGAAATACCCATTGGGGCCGAGCTCGACCCCGTACTCGCTCCCGTGCCCGCTTATGGAGAGCCCCGCCAGTTTTCCGTACTGGCCCGCTATGCGGTTTATCTCCCTGAACATCACCGCAACAGACAGCGTCTCCACTATTATCACTCGGTAATACTTCGTGAGGTTTGCGATGCTGTCGCTGCTGTAATAGAAGCTCCCGTTCCAGTCGCTTTGGGTGAAAACCGCTAGGAAAATCGGGCGCCCGTCAGGCCTCGTGAGATCGATGTTGCCCACAACCTCCCTGAGCAGTTCCTGCCTGTACCTGAAGAAGTATTTCATCCCCAGCACCTTATTCAGCATCCTCGCATTCTCCGCTCCGGCAGCCGAAATCCCGTATGCGAAGTTTATCAGCCTCTCCAGGTCCATCCTCTCGCCCGGGAAGAGCGCCTGCACCAGCGCATATGCATCATCGTAATCGCCCGGCCTTATGCCCAACATTTTCGAGTTGTTCCCGAAGGGGAGGTCCTCCCTTGCGATGGTCCGGGTTATCGAGTTTATGGCGGCCATAACCCGCCCGTTCTCGCTGTTCCCGACCATCATCTCAACGAGCCTCGCCATACCCGCACCGAAGTAAAGGTTTTCCAGCTTTTCAAGTGCATCCGCCGCGGCCCTGTTATTTCCCGTCCTTGAAGCGACCATCGATTCCATGCCGCATATCTTCGCAGCGAAATCCCTGCTGAAACCATCGCCAATATTCGACTGCCATGCCATGGGCTTAAGCATGCCGATGTGGCGCATGAAGGTCCTCGCATCCGGGTCCATCTCCGCGAAGGTTCCGACCGCATCCACCAGCCCTTCGAAATCTATCTCCTGTCCTGCAGGGCGGAACTGGCCATAATTATGCAAAAGGTCACTGATCTCCACGAAGAATTCCCCGAAACGTCCTTCTTCGGCCTTCGCAGCCCCGAAGTCCAGCATCTTTCCCACCTTCTCCACAAAAACCTTGTTGAGGCTCTCGGGCTTGAACCTTGGGTTTTCTGAAATTGAGTTCAAAAGGCCCACTAGGTGAATATCGCTTATCCCGCTTACAGGATTCTGCCGTTCGGTGAGGGAGCACAGGTCGTTCGCATACTCGATATCGAACCTTGCCGGGTACGCACCGCCCTTGCTGAGGATGTTCGCCATCAGCCTGAGCACTGCAGTTATCCTCTCCATCCCCGGATACCTGTCGGCGATGAACCCTATCGCCTCAATAATCTGGCCGTGGGGCACCCTCCGTATGTAAGCCGCGACCTTGGCCGCGAATTCCTGGTCGCTTTCATCCGGTCTCCTTTCCACACTGGTGCTCATGAGCGCCTTTACCGAACTCCTCGCTTCCTGGGCAAGCGGTCCGGCCTTCTCATCCACCTTCTTTAGAGTAGTGAACACCAAATCCGCATACGCGGCATAATCATCAAAGTTTTCGCCCCTGTGTGCCAACGAGAAGTAAACATCCATGTAATACTCCACCATCTCCGCGTCCTTCGCATTCCTGAGCATGCTCTCTGCGAAGGCAAGCCTGCCCAGCGGCCCGGGCGCCGGCCAGTAATATTGGCTGAATATTCCATTGCTCGTCATGCTGTCCAGTATTTTCGGTGCATCCTCCCCGCACTTCTCGGCCAGCAGCCTCGACAATTCCACAACCCTTCCAACCAGCTGCTCGTCCAGCAATGAGTCCGAATATCCGCCCTGCTTCGCCATCGCCCCCAGGATGCGGAGCGCATAAGAAGAATTTTCCCCGCTGTCATCCACCATTTTTTTCAGAAGCCCCATTTTTTGCGGCTCAAAATCATAAACTCCGGAAACATACTGCAGCCCGCTTATTGCATCCGAGAGCGCCTGCGGTTTTTCCTTGTATCTTTCAACAAGCATGTTCAGGACTTCTGCGACCCCGCTGATGCCGCCCCTCCCCGCGTTGTCCACGTCATAACCAGTCATGCACTGCTGCTGCGCCCTCTGGTCGAGTATGCGCATGATTTCTCTCTGCGACACCCCGTATTGTATGCCAACCCCGATGCCGGCACCGACAAAACCGCCTGCTACAAGGATTCCCGCCACCTTGCCCGCCCTCTTCGCAAATCTCCTTATCTTCTCCCTGGCCTCCGGGCTGATGCGGACCCTCCTCTGCTGCGCCTGCTCTTCCTCCCCCATGTTATCGTATCCTATTTTCCCTTAAAGAGTTTATAAAAGTAGTTATTCGGGTATAAACTCCCCTTTACCACTAACCAACCAGCGCATTGAACAACAATCCCACAAGCACGAAGGAAACCGCGAGCACTCCAGCGAATATCGCAATCAGTTTCGGCTTCAGTACTTTTCTCAATATTACCATCTCGGGAAGGGAAAGCCCGGTTATGCTCATCATCAGCGCGAGCGCGGTGCCCATCCCCATCCCCTTTGCCATCAATGCCTGCACGATGGGGATGGTCCCGGCCGCGTTTGAATACAATGGAACCCCTATCAAAACCGCAATCGGCACCGCGAGAGGATTATTCTTTCCAGCAATCTCTGCCAAAAATCCCACGGGCACAAACCCGTGTATCAACGCCCCCAGCCCAACGCCCAAAATAATGAACGGCCCGACCTTCCTCACGATATTGAACATCTGGCATTTAGCAAACTCAACCCGTTCCGCCCACGTGAATTTCTTTTCCTTCACCTTGCCCAAAGTGCTCTCGTAAACAAAACCCTCCACTTCCTTCTCCAGCCCGAGCCGCCCAATCAAAATGCCCGCAAATACGGCAATCACCAATCCCGTCCCCGCATAAAGGAGCGCAACCTCCCATCCGAACAATCCGAAGAGCAGCGCAAGCGCCACCTCGTTCACCAGGGGCGCGGAAATCAAAAAGGAAAATGTAACCCCGAGCGGAACCCCGGCTTCCACAAACCCGATAAACAAAGGCACTGCAGAGCAGGAGCAGAACGGAGTGGGCACCCCGAGCAGCGCGGCCAGCACATTCCCCACGCCCTCTTTCCTTCCGCCCAGCCACTTTCTTACCCGGGCCGGAGTCACAAACGTGCGTACTATCCCCACAAGAAAAGTCATTATCGCAAGAAGCAAAAATACCTTTATCACGTCCGCTATGAAGAATTCCAAGGCCTCGGATAGGTGCCCTTCGCCCATCCCCCAAATAGAATAAACCATCCAGCCCGCGAACTCTTCCAGCATAACTCACCACTTCCTTATCTCGCCCAATATTTTGTTCCCTTTTTCAGAAACCGAGTAAATCCTCTTCTTTCCATCCTTCCTCATGCGCACAAGCCCCGCGCCCAAAAGCACGGAGAGGTGCTGGGAGACCGCGGGTTGCGTCTTCCCCACAAGCGCCGGAAGCCTGCATGCGCAAATCTCCTTCCTTGCAATAGTTTCCAGGATCCCGAGCCTGGTTTCGTCCGCCAGCGCCTTTAGTATTTCCATTCTCACATATAAGTATTTACTTATATATTCTAAAACCCAACTCATTTTTAACCTTCCCAGCGAAATTTGCGCATGGGCTTCCCGGAACTTTTTATCGCCGCGTCAGCAGCCGCAATCTCCACATCCCTGGGCGCCCTGGTAGTCCTTCCCTTCAGGAAGGTGAAGGAAGAGGTATTCCCAGTCCTAATCTCCTTCTCAGCGGGCCTGATGGCATACTCCGCTTTGGAGATGCTCCTCCAGTCCCACGCCTCCGCGGGCGACATC
>CAIXOA010000120.1 GCA_903920925.1 uncultured Microcaldota archaeon
AGGGGCAGGAGATAATCGCCCTCACGGGGATTTGAACCCCGGTTCCGGGCTTCGGAGGCCCGCGTCCTATCCAGGCTAGACTATGAGGGCTTTCGCATATTGAAAGTGCCGCTACTGCTTTTTAACCCTCGCCCCGGCCCGGGCGGCAATAAACACGTTTTTAATCTCTATGCAACAAATAGAAATGCATGCATGCAGAGATAACGGGCCATCATTCTTCTGGCATCAGGGCAAAAACAAGCAAAACCCGGCATTTTCGCAGCAAAAAGCCAAAGAGCGAGAACGGATGGGATTGCAACAGGGCGGTGGAGCAGGTTTTCATAAAGTTCTCCCCGTACTGCAGGCCAGAGGCCGGAGCAACCGCAAACCTTAGGATGATGCTTCAGGAGATTGCAGGCTGCATCAGGGAAATCCCCTTTTCGGGCGGGAGGGGAACGGGTTTCGGCTGCATCGCGGAGATATGCATGCTTTGCCCGAGCCCCATCAGTTCCCTTGATAAATTCAGGGAAACCTACAAGGTCATAAGGAAAGTCGCGGAGGACGCGAAGGAGGGAAGACAGTGCCCGATCGCTCCGGGAAGGGAACGGGACGCGGAAGAGTTCATGCGCAAATTGAGAAATTTCACTTCAGCCAACGGTTTGCAGGAAATAAAAAAGAAGGCAATCCTGCCCATGGGCAACGGCTCAGGCGGCTGCCCGGTTGAATTCCTTGCCTGGAAGGATATAGAAAGGATATCCGAGTACAAGCTCGGGACCTCCTGGAATTTCTGACCAATTTCAAATTCCGGATATGATTTTTTCCAGCTCCCCGAACCTCCTCAGTACGAAATCCGCCTTCGTGGCCCCTTTCTTCGGCCACTCGCACCCGTAATCCGCGAGCGCGGTGCGCATCCCCATCTTCTTCGCGCCCAAAATGTCCCTATGCGGGTTGTCCCCCACGAAAATGATTTGTTCCGGCTTCAGCCTTGTTTTCCTGAGAAGAATCCTGAACGGGCTGGGATGGGGCTTGAACTCGCCCGTGTCGTCGTGCGTCACCACCACATCGAAAAGGCCCTGCAGCCCGCTCACCGCGAGCCTCCTCCACGCATTCTTTCTCGTCGCATCCGTCACCAGGCAGATTTTCAATCCTCTTTTCCGCAGCCTTTTCAGCAAAGGGACCACTCCGCGGTAGGGCTTCAGCACGTGGAACTGGCTGTCAAGATAGGCGACAATCGCCGCCTGCTGTATCTTTTCGAATTCGTTGAAATCCCGTATCCCCTTCTTCCATAAGTAGGTGGAAAACGTCTTCTCGTATTCTATCCCGTACTCGTCATAGACCTCAAAAATCTCCTTAGCGACCTTTCCCGGCGCGCCTTTCAGCCCGTTCCTGGCCATCGCCCGCGCCGCGGCCAGCGCACTCTTCCTCTTGAAGCCCATGAAATTGATAAGGGTATTATCCAGGTCGAACGCAACGGCGCGGATCATGCGCTCATTTCGTCTTCGCCTTTCCGCCTATGCAGAAATAGCCGCCGGAGAGGCTCTTTGTCTTGTAGACCGGGCACTGCATGCAGACGCATCCATACCTTTCAAGGGTGCAGTTCGCCTTCCCCTCGAAGCAGAAGAACGTCTCCTTCGCGTTCCTCGCGCACTCCCCGTAGCTCGGGCAGTTATGGCATACGCAGCTGACTTTTAGATTCCCTATCGTGTCCTTTGGAGGCCTAAGCATATTGGCACCTGTATGCAATACAAATGCAAGGTTTAAATAAAATGAGGTTCGCCCGGATTCTGCTTATTGAAATAAATAAAAAATTAAACGGATTTCTAGTTCCTTAGTTTTTGCCTAAAGATTAGAATTTCCTGTGCTTGGAAAAGCATTCCCTGCAATAAACGGGCCTGCCTTCAGTCGGCTTAAACGGGACCTGGCACGGCTGCCCACAATCGGAGCAAACTGCATCAGTCAT
>CAIXOA010000121.1 GCA_903920925.1 uncultured Microcaldota archaeon
ATAACACACTATTTAAACCTTTTTGCCACACCTATGCGACGCACTTTTCCTTAACAACCCGTGAAAACACATAGCCGGAATCGGAGAGGCTTGAGTGCACGTCGTCCACGCAGCAGCCGAGGAATTCGCCCAAAATCCTTATCCTGGTGTCGGCGGGGAATTCCGGGAAATTGTCCCGCAGGTGGGCGCTTATTTTCTTATGGTCTCCGGAGAAGACGTGCCTGTCTCCGAAAGTGAGGGCAAACCACATCACAAGATCCGTCTTCATCCTGTAAATCTCGTGGGCAACGCGGGCGGACATCTGCCGCGGTAGCCGCATATCCGGATTGAAGATAAGGTCGCATATGTCATCGTTAAGCAGTCTCGGGTAGTGGTCATGGTCCAGCATCATGGCTGGAACGCCCTTGCTGCGTGCGCGCAGCGCCTCCTCCCTGTAAATGGCATCGCGCACATTGTAGCGGGAAAGTATTTCTTCGGCGCGGGGGTGCTCGCGCGCCCACGCCTGCCGCCTGCGCAAAAACCCCGGCTTCTGCTCTGCAAATTGCATCTTGAGAGGATTTACCCCGCAGTGGGGATGCACAATAATCATAAGGGAATTGGGCATGCTTATTACATAGCCAAAAGTGCTTAAATATGTTAGCAGACCTCAATCTCCTCGCTCGAGGAAATGTCCATGGACATGGGTATATCCAGCTTGGCCTCCATCCTCCAGGTGACCTTGCGGCCGTTCATCCATCCCTGGGTGCGGGGCGCGGAATCCGGGATTGTGAAATCCACGGAGTATCTTCCGCTCTTGTATTCCGTTTCCCCGGAAACCTCCTTTGTCTCCGCATAGGCGACATTCTCTGTCACGGAGGTTAGGGTGCGTATGTTCGTAGAAACCTGCAGGCCCAGTTCCCTGCTCATGCGGTACTCGTCGCTGGTCATCTCCCTCCGGCTCTCCACCTTTTTCTCCTCGATGCAGTAGAGGCGGGCGGAAAGCGAGCGGGCATGGATGGGCTTTTTCAGCTCAAGTATTATTATCGCCGAAACCTTCCCCCCGATGCCGCATCCCGTGTTCATGGGGCTTATGCTGATTTTGCTGGCTACGGCGTCCATCTCCTTGGAAATGAAACCCTCGTTGCCCGGTGATTTTTTATCTGGCATGGATGGTTGATGCCATGGAAAAATTATTAATTGCGCGGAGGGGCGGAAGGGAAGGACAGAATCACGCGGCGCATTTCCCCTCGTCCACATGCACATTGTTGAAGCACATCACCGAAAGGCTGTGCGAGACATCGTCTATGCAGGCGTGAAGGTATTCTCCGATGAGCACAATCCTCATGTCGCAGGGGAAATCAAAATTTCTCCGAAGATAGGGGCCGGTGTTCCTGTGGTTTATGCCGAGGAGCTGGCCTTCGCCAAAATTGTCCAGAAACCAGGAGACGAGGCCCTTTTTTATCCGTTCCACTTCCTCAACCACCCGCGCCGCAAGTTCCGGGTCCATGGACTGGCGGATCTCCCAACGCTCGTCCCACCGGTATCGCCTGAAGCAGTCGTGGTCCAGCATGAACACTATTTCGCGCCTCCCCTTTGCGAGCAGCGCCTCCATCTTGTAGACGCTGTCCCTGCTGTTGTGCTCGCATAATATCCGTTCCGCCAGGGGGTTTTCACGGGCCCATTCCTGCCCTTTATTGAGTTGGCGTATCCTGTCGGGGCAGGGCATTCTTGCATTCGGGGTGCAGCCGTAATGCGGATGGACTATTATGAGTGCGTTCCGGTGCATATGTATGTAATTTGGTGAAAAGGGTTTAAATGGATTTATGTGTAAATATTATGCATGGGGCTCACCGCGGTCTTCTTCGATTTGGACAATACCCTCATAGATTATGCGGGATACAAGCTCAGGACCGCGACCGTGGCTGCTGAAGAGCTGGTGCGGAGGGGTTTCCCGGACAGCGTCGAGAACATAATAAGAAAGATTTTCGATGTTTACAAGAAGCACGGGATGGAATACCAGAAGACGATGTACGAAGTGATAGTGCAATACGGGCTGGAGGTGAACAGGGCCGAGATGTTCCAGCAGGCCGCCCTCATTGAGTACAACCGCTCCAAATTCAGCGGAATAACGCCCTATGCGGGAACAGGGAAGACGCTGAGAAAACTCAGGAGGATGGGCCTTAAAAACGCGATTGTGACCGATGGGCCGAGGAACAAGGCGCTGCAGAGGCTTCTTCTTGCCGGCCTGGAGGGCAAGTTCGATGCAATCGTGACCAGGGATGACACCGGGCAGATGAAGCCCCACCAAGCGCCCTTCGAGCTGGCGCTGGAAAGGCTGAAGGCGAAGCCCCAGGGCGTGATGATGGTGGGGGATACCATAGACGGGGACATGTACGGGGCGCAGCAACTGGGGATAAGGACGTGCCACGCCGCCTACGGGGCAAGGGACAGGCAGGACAACGAGATGAAGGGCGG
>CAIXOA010000122.1 GCA_903920925.1 uncultured Microcaldota archaeon
ACATACAAGGACGGGGTGCTGCTGGGAAACCCGTTCTCCTACGGGCTGGCAAAGCCGTTCAGCACGAAGGACAGCCCGTCCATAATCCCGGATAGCGCATACAAGGACAAGGCGATGGGCGCAGCCAGCGCCACGGGCGGATTCAGCGACAATTACTATGCGGGCTTCACGTATTACGGGGCGGACTTCAGCGCCGCTGGGAATACCCTGACCGCGAATAATGGCTGGGAGGGGCTGATTGCGCAATTCGGAAATCCCAGCGGGGAGACGAACAGCATATATGATTATTATTATGGGAAGGCCTCCCAGGTGCCTGTGCTCACCTGGGGCGACAATTCAATAGACATGATTACTGTGGGAAGGGATCCGCATCCAACATACGCGACTTTGCTCTCTTATCATTCCGTGTACGGAAACCAGTTCCTGGCCGGCCATTATGCGAAAGACGGCACATGGAAGCCGGGGGCAGAATTCGAATGCCTCAGCGGCCAGGACTGCATCTCCAGCCTGTGCAGCAAGGACTTCTATTCCCGCGGCGTCTGCACCAACGCCCATAACTCGGAGGGCGATGCGCTCTGCGACTGCTCGGAAGTGGCGGGAAACATATCCTGCGATGGAAAGCAGAGCTATTACACCCCGTCATGGGACAGGCCCGATGCCATGGTGAGGGGCACCTTCACGCTCTCCGCCGCGGTTGTTCAGGAGGATACTTATGGCGGCAGATACGACACGTTTGAGCAGGCCGACATGCCCTCGAAAGGGAATATGTTCTCTGTAGACATTAATGGCGACGGTGTTGATGAGAAATTCCTGGTCCTATACCTGGGCGGGCCGGATTCCTACCCCAACGATAGCTCCAATACCTATTCTTATCTGGCACCGGACAAGGACGCATACAAAAATGCGACGCTTACACTTGACATGGTGCTCTCGCGCAGCAAATGGCCCGGCTGCGACCCCCAGAAGGGATGCGGCAGGTTCCTCACGACTTTCGTGGACCAGTGCTTTTCAAATGCGGATGCGGGCCGCCCGGACAGTGCGCTAGATAACCTTGGGGTGTGCTACAGCGCGCCAGCAAACCGGATAACCGGGGAATGGGGGGACGTGAACATCAATGGCCGCGTAAGCCCGATCTGTGACAGGCTGCGCGGCGGAATGAGCGGCGGCCCTGAGGACTTTTTCTGTTATGAGAGGGACAAAAGCGGGAACTGCCTGCTGCGCGCCTCTTCGGCGCTCATAATAGAGGCTGAGAATGTGAGTTACACAACCACCGAGCCCGACGGCACCAGCACAACCACGCAGAGGCTTGCGTTCGGCAACTGCGTCCTGGACGAAGACGGCAACAAGCTGGAGACAAGGACCTATGGCATGTGCGAGCCGTGCAGCTATCTCACCGTTGCAAAGGACAAGATAGTGCCGCTGCCGGATACTCCCACCGACCCGGGATATGCAGGTGAAAACAGGATAGATTACCCGAACAACTACTGCCCCTCGCTTGCGATAACCACTCCATACGCACCCCCTATCCATCTGAGTGGCGCTGGCGGCGTCACGGGGCCGGGCCTTCCCGGAGGCATAACCCTAGGCAGCATGGACCTAATCGCATCCAGCGCGGGAAGGGGCTTCAGCATGTGGGAGAGCGGCGGACAGATCACCCATCTGATAGACCAGGAGCCAATATGGGCTGGGCATACCGACAGCACATGCTCCATGCCGGACGGCTCCGGAGTTGGGAAGCCCGAGGCGTGGCCGGACTACCTGCCCAATGCGTATTATATGAGGGAAAAGATAGGGGATTATGAGAAGAGGAACATATTGCCAGTCATATTTGCGGACGACTCCGCCCTCTACCAGTTCAAGAGCGATTACAACAAAGGGAACAAGGACATGCACCTGGAGTTCGAGTATAACACAAGAACCTACATAGATTATTCGTCCCACCCGCTTATTTCGGAAACCGGGCTGAAGAGGCTGCCGCTGCTGGACAAGTATGGGTCTGGATATGGCGTTTTCCCAGCGCCCGGAGGGACCGTGTCCATAAGTGGCGGAGTTTCCACGGAGTCTGGAGCAGGGTTTGTAATCGGGGATTTCAAGCTTTTGGGGAAATACCTGGCAAATACCGTTTCAAACCAAGGCGCCGCAATTATAGTGGTGGAAACGGATGCGATGGGGGACGTTCTGGGGCCGTATGTGTCAGATATGCCCGGAAGCAGGAGCAACGCGGTCAGGATACTGTGCCCGAACTGCATGGTCGCGATAGGATCCGGGTATTTCAAGTTCGCGGACAGGACATATGAAGAAAAGATGAACAGCCTGCTCAACACGTTCTATGCTAAAAACATGAGCATAGTTTCCAAGGACCTCCAGAGCTTATGGAACAAGCCGAACCAGTATAATCTCAGCTTCACCTGCAATGAAGGGGACGTCTCCTGCGACTATCTGGACGGGGTGGATGTAATCGCGGAGAAGTGGGTGCTCGACGGCGAAAATGGCCATTGTGAGATAGAGAACAGGAGCGACAGGTTCCAGAAAATCCTGGACGAGAGGATGGAATTCGGCTCCAAAGTAATGGAAAGGTTCGGCAAGCCGATAATGATAACGGACTTCAGCATCGAGAGGGGCGGGGGAAGCTGCTGGACCGACGCGGACGCGGCCGCATTCATGATAATCCTGGGCCAGCACACGCAGGACCTTGTGAGGAGCGGGCACATGGGGCTTATTTATTCCAACTGGACTACGGAAAAGGGCGCAGCGATGGACACTGGGTTGCGCTACGACACCTACGGCGGGGTCCTAGGAGAAAGGGGCGATATGTTCGCGGGAAGCTTCTCCGCCTCGCGCTATTTCTCCGGCTTCAACAAAAAGAGCCTTATTACGGAAACTGAAATCACGGACATGTGCCAGTGCGTCCCCTGCCTGCCCACCGACCCGGAATCCATGTGCAACGGCAGATTCATGGGGGTTGGGGCGAAATGCGAAGGGTACGATGGCGGGAGGGAGAAATGGCAGGAATTCTGCGTATCCCCAAACGTGTGCGTGAT
>CAIXOA010000123.1 GCA_903920925.1 uncultured Microcaldota archaeon
ACCTGCAATTCATGACGGGGCTCTATTCCGAACGGAGGTATGCAGAGATAGAGACGTTCTACAGGACAGCGATCCCCCCAAAATACAAGGCGAAGCCCTCCATAAGCATCAAGTATGCGGATGCCCTGAGGAAAATGGGGCGATACGACGATGCCATAGGAATTGCGACATTTGCCAGGGATATGCGCGGAACCCTTAGCGATAAGACAAGGGCCGACATAATTATCGCATATTCTGAGTTGGGGCGTGGAAACCCGGGAAAAGCATACGAAGTGCTCTATAAGGTTTATGAAAAGATATCCGGAAGGGAGGACTGCGGCGTCGCGTTCAGGTTTTTCCCGAGGCTGCTCTGCGGAATGGTCTTCGCCTGCAGCCGTGGCGGGATTCCGCAGCCGGATTCAACGATAGCGCAGTGGCGGATGCTGCTGGAGGCCCTAAGGGATGAGGGCAGGGGAAAAAGCGAGGATGTAATGAATGCGCTTATCTGCCTGCCCAGGATACCGGCCCCTCCAGCCCAGCAGGCATTATAATTACTTCGGTGGAACTTTTCCGTATGGATGATGAATTCGTAGAGGCTCCGCTGTCCGAGTTCGAGCAGGCGGGCAAGATTGCGGCGAAGGTCCGCGAGGAGAGCAAATCCCTCGTGATGGCCGATGCGAGCCTTCTTGATGTTGCGGAGACGATAGAGGGGATGATAGTGGAGGAGGGGGCGTTCCCTGCTTTTCCAACTAATGTTTCTATTAATGAGATTGCCGCGCACTACACCCCGGAGAAGGGGGACCAGGCACTATTCAAGGAAACCGACCTTGTGAAGATAGATTTCGGGGTAAGTGTGAATGGGGCGCTTTCCGACACCGCGTATACCATTGATTTGAGCGACAAGAACGGAAAATTGGTGGAGGCTGCCGAGAAGGCGCTCGCGAACGCGATTGCGGGCATAAAGCCCGGAGTTAAAGTGGGGGATATAGGCGGTATTGTCGAGGAAACCATCAAGGGATATGGATTCCGCCCGATTGCGAACCTGACCGGGCACATGATAAAGACCGGGTTGCTCCATGCCGGGATAGATATACCGAATGTGAAAACGGAGGACCCGTACGAGTTCCAGGTCGGGGACATATTTGCGGTGGAGCCCTTCGCGACGAATGGAAAGGGGTTCGTATCTGATACTGAGCAGGTGGAGATATTTTCGCTTTATTTGCCTGGGGGATTGCGCATGAGGCAGTCCAGGCAACTCCTTAACCACATAATCAACAATTACGGGATGCTCCCCTTTGCGGAGAGGTGGCTCGTGCAGGAGTTCCCCTCAAAGCTGCTGGTGAGCAACGCGCTGAAGGAGATGCTCAGGATGCAGGTACTGAAAGCTTACCCGGTATTGAAGGAAGCGGGCGGCGGACTGGTTTCGCAGGCTGAGCATACTATTGTAGTGGAAGAAGAAGGGGCGCGGATACTGACTCAATAGGTTTTTATTCTTCTTATACTCAAATATTATCCAACGGGCCCGTAGCGCAACCTGGATAGCG
>CAIXOA010000124.1 GCA_903920925.1 uncultured Microcaldota archaeon
GCTTCTTATAATTAGATAATATGCCCTCTATTTTCCCCTTTTCTATTATTCCCATGTAATAAATGGAGGGCTAAAATATAAAAACCTGAGATATATCCGGAAAATGCATTTTTGCACCTTCCCGCATACATATTTTTAAACACTTTTAAACACGTATTACCTATGGCCTCAAACCCGCCCAGGGCATCCTGCGCAACCTCCGACACAATGATCCCGGCTGCGCCCTTCGCACAGGCTGTTCATCCGTGGCTGAAGGGCTATTCAGCGGCGAAGCCATCGCCTGAAAAGCCCAAAACCAACGCAACGCTTTTTTACGAGGACCAGTGCAAAACAGTCCTCATCCGCTTTTACGACAACACCCGCGAACTCTCCGAAAGGGTGAAGGACGCTTTGGGCATAAGCGCATTGCTCATAAAGATACGCGACGAAGACCTTGCAGAAGAATGCGCCATTACGCTCGTGGAAACTATGCAGGAAGATTCCGAACACCCCTCCCTCCGGATGGCATGCGCCGTCTCCCTGGGCTCTTCCGGAGTAAAGGGTTTTGTCCAGGAGATGGAAGACGCGCTCAAATCCGAGGCGTCCTCGCATTCCAAAATCCTCGCATTAAAGGCGCTTTCCATCTGCAGAAGCGACGAGGCGATAGAGCTGCTTGGCATGGAAGCCCAGTACGGGGACGTGGATGAAGTTTGTTTCGCAGCTGCGAAGGAACTGGCCAACATCCCACTCTACCGGGCGCGGAAAATAGTGAAAGAAGTCATCAGCAACCCGCCGCAGGCATATATGCGTCACCCGGAATTCGCCGCGGAGCTGAAGAGAATGGTGAGCGAGTGGAGTGAGTGCTACCTTCCCACAAACTGACTTTTCCTCGCGTTCTGCGCACCATTTATAAACTCTTCTCACAATTTATTCTCTTTACCTTATTCGGCATGCTCGAAGTGCTCTTGCACTCACCGGGTTTTGCTCACGGCATCCCTCTCCGGAGGGCTATGCAAAAAGGGTAATCACATGACGGACATACATAAACCCAGACGGGGTTCTCTAGCGTTCAGGCCCAGGAAGAGGGCGTACTCACAGATGCCTTCGGTCAATTTCTGGCCCCCAAGCACAGAAGTGAGGCTGCTCGGCGCGGCCGGCTACAAGGTCGGCATGTCGCAGGTCTGCCACATTGACGACAGCGAGAGCGTCACCAAGGGGCAGGAAATCACCTCCGCGGTCACGGTCGTGGAAATACCGCCGATGTACGTTTTCGGGTTCCGCGGCTACAAGCACACCCACAACGTCACGGACGTCCTCGTCCAGGACGAAGCCGTCCTCAAGAAGCTCGGGATAAAGAAAAAAAACAGCCGCGAAATTTCACCCGAGGCCGTGGACGAAATCTCCCTCCTCGTCTTCGCGCAGCCGGATAAGACCGGAATCGGGAAGAAGCACGTGGAGAGGATGGAAATCCGCGTAGGGGGGTCGGACGCAAAAGCGAAAATCGATTATGCAAAAAGCATGCTCGGCAAGGAGATCTCCCCCAAGGACATCTTCAAGCCCGGCGAATACGTCGACGTAATCTCAATCACAAAAGGCAAGGGATTCCAGGGCCCGGTGAAAAGGTTCGGCATCGCAAAGCAGAGGCCGAAAGCCACGGGAAAAGTAAGGCACGCCGGAACTTTGGGCCAATGGCACCCCGGCTACATCCTCTACACCGTGCCGCGCGCAGGCCAGATGGGCTACCACAAGCGCACGGAAGTAAATAAGAGAATTCTCAAAATAGGCGAAAACGTGGACGAGGTAAATCCGAAGGGAGGGTTCCCCCACTACGGCTTCGTCAAGAACCACTACGTCCTCATAAAGGGTTCTGTCCCAGGCCCGGTGAAGAGGCTCATCCGCCTCCGCATCGGCACAAGGGCGCCGGCAACCATGGAGCCGAAGATAACCCAGCTTCTGTAGGTGTGAAAAATGAAAGCAAAACTCCATTCACTCGACGGCTCTTCCGCCAAGAGCGTGGACCTGCCCCACCAGTTCGAGGAGGCGGTCCGCGGGGAGATAATCCGCAGGGCGGTCCTGAGCGACGAAACGAAGATCTACCAGCCCCAGGGAAATTTCTACAAGGCAGGCTTCCAGACCTCCGCCCGCTACAGGGGAAGGAAGGACGACTACGGCTCCCTGAAGAACAAGGGGCAGGCGAAGCTTCCGAGGGAAGTCCGCCCCAAGGGAGGCGCAGGAAAAGTGCGCAGGCTCCCCTCGTCCGTGGGAGGCCACAGGGCCCACCCGCCAAAGGTCGAATCCGTCCGCGTGGAAAATGTAAACAAGAAGGAATACCAGAAGGCGATAAGGAGCGCCCTCGCCGCGACGACAAAGCCCGAACTTGCGAAGGCACGCGGCCATCTGTTCGACTGCGAGCTCCCGCTCGTCTTCGACAACAAGCTTGAATCGCTCTCCAAGACAAAGGAAGTCCTTGCGGCGCTCGAAAAGTTCGCGGGCAAGGACCTGGAACGCGCGCGCAACAGCAGGAAATCAAGGAGCGGCACCCGCTCGAGAAAAGCCGGGACCCGCACCGCGAAATCCCTCCTGCTCGTAGTGGGCGGCGGCCACATCCTCAAGTCCGGAAGAAACATCCCTGGCGTGGACGTGGTGCAGGCGGAAAAGCTCCGCGTGAAGGACCTGGCCCCGGGCACGCATCCCGGCAGGCTCACCCTCTACACGGAGAACGCCCTGAAGAAGATTTCCGAGGTGTACTGAATGATACTTAAAGCCCCGATAAAGACGGAAAAAGCGATAGGGAGGATTGAGTTCGAAAACACAATCACCTTCCGCGTGTCCGTAAAGGCGACAAAGCCCGAGGTGAAATCCGAGGTGGAAAAGACCTTCGGCGTGAAGGTCCACTCCGTGCGCACCTTCATCACTCCCGCAGGAGAGAAGATGGCGATCGTCCGCCTGGCCGAGGGTTTCAAGGCCGAGGACATCTCTTCGAAACTAAAGATGGTGTAGTTATGGGCAAGAAACTCAAGCA
The DNA here is from genome assembly GCA_903920925.1 of uncultured Microcaldota archaeon. Taxonomy (GTDB): domain Archaea; phylum Micrarchaeota; class Micrarchaeia; order Anstonellales; family Bilamarchaeaceae; genus CAIXOA01. The sequence goes on from CAIXOA010000124.1 coordinate 3,002, forward strand.
GCAGAAGAGAGGAAAGGGTTCCCCGCGGTATCTTGCGCCGAGCAACAGGTACAAGGCGGAGCTCCTTTACAGAAATTACGATGACGTGGAAAAAACAAGCGTGGTGAAAGGCCAGGTCATGCAATTCGTGGACGACCCGTCCCGCGGCGCGCTCATCATGCTCGTGAAATACGACAACGGCGAAGAGGGATTCCTCCTCGCACCCGAGGGAATCTGCCTGCACGACAACATCGAGCAGGGCGCACAGGCGTCCCTTTCCATGGGCAACGTCCTTCCGTTATACAGGATTCCGGATGGCGCGTTCATCTACAATCTCGAATTGAACCCGGGGGACGGCGGCAAGCTCGTCCGCACACCCGGCTCCTACGCGGTCCTCGTTTCCAAGGAGGGCCCGCGCGCATTTGTCAAGCTTCCAAGCAAGAAAGTGGTCGAGCTCTCATCCGACGTGCGCGCCCAGGTGGGCGTCGTATGCGGCGGAGGGCGTTCCGAAAGGCCGATGCTCAAGGCAGGCAACCAATACTACAAGAAGAAGGCCCAGAACAGGATCTGGCCCGTGCCCAGGGGGGTGCACCAGTCTGTGTACAACCACCCGCACGGAGGGAAGCAGCACCACGAGGGCAAGCCGACCACCGTTGCGAGGGGTTCGCCGCCCGGAAGCAAGGTCGGCCACCTGGCTGCAAGGAGCACCGGAAGGAGGAAGACCAAGAAGGCCAACGAGGGTGAATCATAATGCCAAGAAAAGAAGTATACCGGGGTTACGAGGAAGAGCAGATCCGCGACATGACGGTGGAGAATTTCATACCGCTTCTCACATCCCGCGAGAGGAGGACGATGAAGCGCATAAACCAGAACCCCGCCTACAAGAAGCTCGTGGACAAGGTCAGGAAGCTGAAAAAGGAGGGGAACACCTCCAAGGTCATAAAGACCACGGTGAGGGAGGCGGTCATCCTCCCGGAATGGCTCGGCCTGCACTTCGGAATCCACAACGGAAAGGACTACAAGCAGGTGCAGATAACGCTCAACGCCCTGGGCAAGAGGCTCGGCGAGCTTTCGCACTCAACGGGAAGGGTATTGCACTCCGGCCCCGGTGTGGGAGCAACGAGAGGCAGTAAGTTCGTCCCGCTCAAGTGAGGTCTTCCATATGTACTCATATATCATAGAAAAGGGGAAGGAGGGCGATTTCGCCCGTGCGCGCGTTGAGGGAGTGGACGCATCCGTGAAGGACCTCGTCGAGGTCTGCGGAAACATCCGCTACAAGCCCGTGGACAAGGCGATAAGGCTCCTCGAGGCAGTCGCGGACGGCTCGATGCCGATCCTTTACCGCTCCAACAACAAGAGGCTCGGCCACAGGCGCGAGCTCGGCGGAAGGAAGGGAAGGTACCCGCAGAAATCCGCAAAGATAGTCCTCGGGGCCCTGAAGAGCGCAATCGCGAACGCCCAGCAGAAGGGCCTCAGCGAGGAGCTCATAGTTACGCACGCGTGCGCCAACAAGCTGGCCACCTACATGCGCTACGCCCCGAAGGGAAGGCGCAACATTTCCGCGCTCCAGACAGCCCGCATTGAAATCGTCCTGAAGGAGAAGGAGGGCGCCAAGCGCCCGGCGAAGAAGCACGCCCACAAGGAGGAGGCGCAGAAGGCCCCTTCCAAGCAAGCAGCCAGCAAACAGCAACCAGCATCCAGGCAGGATGCCGGAAGCCGGAAGCTGGAAGCTGAGAAGGAGGCGGTGAAAAAAGAAACGGCCGCGGACAATGCCGAGGCAACCAAGGCCGAGGTCAGGGCCGAGGATGCGCAGTTCGAGGAGAAGCGGGAGGACAAGCTTAACGCCCATGTGAAGGATGAAAAGAATCTCCCGGGCAGGAAGCCGTCCCAGAAGGTGAAATGATGACAATAGAGAAAAAATTCATAGAGTCCCCGATTGAAAAATACCGGGTGATGAAGTTTTTGGAGAAGGAGCTCGACAAGGCGGGAGTCGCCAACATAGAGATCCAGCGCACCCCCGTCGTCACCAGAATCTCCATAGAGGTCCTGAACCCCGGCCGTGTCATCGGCCGCAAGGGAAAGACCATCAACACGCTCACCGAAACCTTGAAGACGAAGTTCGGCCTCGAGAACCCGCAGATAAGCGTCGTGGAATCCAGGAACCCGTCGCTCGAGCCGCGCCTCGTCGCAAAGAAGGCGGCAAAATACATAGAGATGGGAAAGAAGGTCCGCGCGGTTTTGCACTTCCTCATCCGCGATACGATCAACAGCGGCGCGGTCGGCGCGGAGATAGTCGCCTCGGGAAAAATAGGCGCAAAGGGCGCGAGGGCGAAATCCCTCCGCGTCGCGGTCGGCTACATCCCCAAGTCCGGGGAGCCCTCCAGGCTCGTGAAGGAGGCCCACGTCGCCGCCAACACCAAGTCCGGCATCATCGGAGTTCTCGTGCGCATCGCGCCTCCGGGAACCGTATTCCCGGACAAGGGCGTGCCCACTGAAGTGGTACTTCCAAAAACGCTCGCCCAGGCGAAGTGATCCCCATGGCAGTCGCAAAAATCAACGATTTGAGGACGCTCGCACCGGACGAGCTTTCCAGGAGGCTCGAGTCCTACGAGCGCGAGATGCTCGAGGTGGGCGACAACCCGAAGAAGCCGGGCAACCTGCGCAAGGCCATCGCCCGCATCAAGACACTGCTCAACGAGGGGAAAATGGCCCCGAATAAAGCGGAGGCCGCTAACAAAAAACAAGAAACAAAATCCGAAAAAAAGAAGGTGAAATGAATTGCCAGAGATATGCAAGAAATGCGGAATGATCAAGGATCTCTGCGTTTGCGAGATTCTTGACAAGGAGGAAGCGACGAAGATTCGCGTATATACCATAAAGGCAAAGTTCCAGAAGCTCGTCACGATTGTGGAAGGAATCGACCGCAAGAACATCGACGACACGGCCAAGGAACTCAAGCATGCGCTCGCCTGCGGCGGCTCCGCAAAGGGCGGGCAGATAGTGCTCCAGGGGGACCACAAGAAGAAGATGAAGTCCGTCCTAGTAAAGATGGGCTACACTTCCGAGAGCATCCAGGTAGAATGAAGTTCATAAGGTGATGAAATTGGCAGAATGCAAGGATGAGAACTGTTATGTTCACGGAACGCTCTCCGTCCGCGGCGCCCGCATTACCGGCAGGGTCGTCAGCGACAAGGGCAAGCGCACCGTAATTGTGGAAAGGGACGTTACCAAGAAGGTCACCAAATACAAGAGGTGGGCCCGCGGGCGCTCCCGCATCCCGGCGCACAACCCCGACTGCATCGGGGCGAAGAAGGGGGACATGGTCAGGCTCGGCGAATCCCGCAAGATAAGCCACACGAAGGCCTGGACCGTCCTCGAAGTACTGAAGGGTGAAGAGAAATGAAAGCACTTGCAGCGAACGTAACAAAAGGCCTGAGCGTCGGCTCAAGGCTCCTCTGCCACGACAACAGCGGGGCGCGCGAAATCCAGATAATCGGCGTGCTCCACTCCAACACAACGCGCAAGAGGGTCCCGAGCGCCGGCGTCGGCAAGCTCGTAATCGCCTCCGTGAAGAAGGGCAACCCCGACATGGTGAAGAAAATAGTGCGCGCGGTCATCGTCCGCCAGAGGAAGGAATTCCGCAGGCCCAGCGGCCTCCGCATATCCTTCGAGGACAACGCAGCGGTTCTCATCACCGACGAGGGCCTGCCCGTAGGCACGGAAATCAAGGGCGTGGTCGCGAAAGAGGTCGCAGAGCGGTTCCCGAAAGTGGCGGCAATCTCGCCAGGAATCGTATAACGGGGGATATTTATGCAGAGACGAAGGGAAAGGAGAAAGGTTTACCACGGAAAGATACACAAGAAGAAGAACATGCTCCATGTGCACATCTCCAAGGAGCTCAAGGCGAAGCTGGGCACGAAGATCCGCGCCCTCCTCGTGAACAAGGGGGACGGCGTGAAGGTGCTCCGGGGCGACAACAGGGGCAAGGCCGGGAAGGTCGCCAGCGTCAGCGTCATGAAGAGAAAAGTCTACCTGGAAGGCGTGACGGTCCGCAACAGGCGGGGCGTTGAATCCCTCGTCCCGTTCGACCCGTCCAACCTGATGCTCACCGAATTGAAGGATTCCCCGTTTAGGAAGGAAATGCTGAAAGGTGCGTCTTCACCTTCAGGCCGCCAGCATGGCGAACATCGCCCAGGCAGCCAGAGGGTGCAACCAGAAGGTGAATAGAATGGCAAAAAGAGGAAGAAGCAACCATATGAAGCGGCTTGCGGCGCCCAAGGCGGTGCCCATACACGACAAGAAGGCAAGGAAATGGATGGCCAGGTCGGTCCCCGGCCCCCACGGAACAGAGGGCGCAATCCCGCTCTCCGTCCTTATGCGCGACGTGCTGAAGCTTGCGGACACCCTTTTTGAGGTGAAGAAAATCCTCAATGCGCGCAAGGTCCTCATCGACGGCGTCGCACGCACCGAGCCCAGTTATCCCGTCGGCCTGATGGACGTCGTCTCCATCCCGGAGGCGAAACTCTACTACACCATTACGGTGGTACGCGGCAAACTCGAGCCGCACAAGATAGAGGAGAAGGACACCCACCACAAGCTTTTGAGGGTGGTCGGCAAGCGCACCACGCCCGGCGGGAAGATAAGCATACTTTTCCACGACGGCCGCAACGCCTTCGCCGACGCCCACGTCAAGGTGGGGGACTCCGTGCTCTTCTCGCTCAAGGACAGGAAAATCGAAAAGCTATTGAAGAGGGGCACGAAGGCGAAGTGCCTGATAGTGAGCGGAAAGCACTCCGGAAAGGAGGCCCAGATAGAGAAGTTCTTCGAGAGCAAGGAGGGGAGGCCCATGGAGGCCCTCGTGAAGACCAAGGAGGGCGAGGTCCGCACGCTCGCGGATTACCTCTTCATAACCGGTGAGGCCCATGAATGAAACCAACCCAATGCGCGGCATCATGATCGAGAAGGTCACCGCGAACATCGGCATCGGCGCAAGCGGCGACCGCCTTGACAACGCGAAGGAGCTCTTGGAGAAGCTCACCGGCGCAAAAGTGGTGCTCACCCGCGCGAAGAAGAGGAACCCCGTCTTCAAGCTCAAGCCCGGCCTCGAGATCGGCGTAAAAACCAATCTCCGCGGCCCCAAGGCCATGGCGTTCCTTGAGAAGTCCCTCGCCGCGAAGAAGAAGGCGCTCAACGCGTCCAACTTCGACAAGTTCGGAAACTTCTCGTTCGGCATCCACGAATACATCGATTTCCCGGGGGCGAAATACGACCCCAAGATAGGGATGATGGGCTTTGACGTCTGTGTCACGCTCAAGAGGCGCGGGAAGCGCGTAAGCGAAAGGCGCATAAAGCGCTCTTCGGTGGGCAAGTCCCACCTTATCTCCACGGAGGAGGGAATCGAGTTTGCGAAATCCGCGCTCGGAATAAAAGTGGAGTGATTTGATGGTTGCTACTCCAGACACGAAATTCAAGGGAAGGGGAAAGAGGAAATGCAGGTTCTGCGGCACGTCCCGCGGCCTCATAAGGAAATACGGGCTCCAGATATGCAGGAGATGCTTCCGGGAGGCGGGAGAGTCGATAGGATTCAGGAAATACTGAGGTGTTATGATGGCAATTGACCTTTTGGCTGACGCGCTCAACACGCTCAAGACCCACGAGATAAAGGGGGAGGAGAAGTGCGAAGTGCGCGCCTCGAAGATAGTGCGCGAGGTGTTCAAGATACTCGCGGTTAAGGGATACATCTCCGGCTACGATTTCGTGGACGACGGGAGAGGGGGCTTCTTCGAGGTGAAGCTCTCGGGAATGATAAACGACTGCGGAGTCATAAAGCCCCGCTTCCCGGTGAAGCGGAGCGAATGGGCGAAGACCGAGGAAAGGTTCATCCCCGGCGTCGGGGTTGGCCTGCTCGTGGTCTCCACCCCCCAGGGCATAATGACGAACACTGACGCCCACAACAGGCAGATAGGCGGAAGGCTCCTTGCCTTCATATACTAGGTGCGTGCGATGATAGAAGTCACAATCCCGGAAGGAGTGCAGTTCTCCCTCAACGGCAGGACCGCCAGGGCCAAGGGAAAGCTCGGCGAGGTCGAGAGGGAGTTCAAGGGCGCGCCCGTTTCAATAAAGCACGAGGGCAAGGCCATAAAGGTCTCGTCCGAGGACAAGGCGATCGAGGGAACGGTCGCCTCCCACCTGAACAACATGTTCCACGGCGTGCTGAACGGATACGAGAAGAAGATGGTCATCCGCTTCGCCCATTTCCCGATGAGCATCGAAATCAAGGCCACCGAGCTCTGGATAAAGAACTTCCTCGGGGAGAAGAAGCCCCGCAAGGCCAAGATAATCGGAAAGGTGAAGATAGAAGTCAAGGGCCAGGATATCCGCGTCCACGGCCCTGACAAGGAGGCGGTGGGCCAGACCGTGGCGAACATACGCACCGCCACCCGCATCCGCGAAAAGGACGGGCGGGTCTTCCAGGACGGAATATTCATTGTAGGGTGAAACAAATGGTGACGAAGAAAACCCATCCATACTTCAACAGGCAAAACTACCGTGGCAAGCACGGCAAGAGGAGGGTGAAGAACACGTGGAGGAAGCCCAGGGGAGTGGACAACAAGAAGAAAAGGAAGGTGGCGTCCCACGGCGCGAGCCCGAAAGTGGGCTACGGCAACCCGCTGTCCATCAGGCATCTCCATCCAACCGGCCTCCAGGAGGCCCTGGTTTGCAACCTCAAGGACCTTGAGGGCGCGAAGGGCAAGGTCGCCCGCATCTCCGCTTCCGTCGGGAAGAAGAAGCGCCTGCTCATCCAGCAGAAAGCCAAGGAGCTCGGCATCCGGACCATAGGCAAGGTGGTATCATGACCGCACAGACAGTGAAAAGGCTCGCAGCAGACATCCTCGGCGTAGGCGTGAGCAGGATACGCCTCGACAAGGACAACCTCGCAAAGGTGGAGGAGGCGCTCACGCGCACGGACGTCCGCAACCTTCTGGAAGAAGGGACCGTTTACGCACTCCCGCCCAGGGCGGGCCACCGCAAAAAGGAGAAGCCCCGCAAGGGCAGGGGAAGCAGGAAGGGGCAGAAGAAGGCGCGCGGCGAGGGCGGCAAGTCCGCCTGGATGGTGCGCGTGCGCTCCCAGCGCAAATTCCTCGTAGAGCTCGTCCGTGGCGGAGAGCTCCCGAAGGAGCGCAAGCACGCCATATACATGAAGATAAAGGGCGGCGCTTTCAGGGGGAAGGCCGCGATGAGGGCATACCTTGCAGAAAACAAGATGCTGAAGGAGAAGGTGAAATAGATGGCAAGAGCAAAAGGTCCAAAATATGAGTCCGCGTTCCGCAGGAGGCGCGAGAACAAGACCAATTTCGCGAAGAGGCTCGCGCTCGTGAAGGGCGGTCTCCCGCGCATGGTGATCCGCAGGGGCAGCACCTCCCTCGTCGTCCAGTTCGTGAAATACTCCGAGAAGGGCGACGTGGTGCTCGCGGGCGTGAACTCCGCCGCACTGAAGAAGTTCAAGTGGGCGCCACGCGCCAACGTCCCCACGGCCTACCTCACCGGCTTGTACGCCGGCAAGCTCGCCAAGAAGAAGGGCGTGAAGGAATTCGTCCTTGACATCGGCCTCTACGCGCCGGTGAAGAACTCCGTCGCATTCGCCGCGCAGAAGGGCGCGCTCGACTCCGGGCTCTCCGCTTCGCACGGGGAGGGCCTCACGGACGAGGCGCGCATCTCCGGCACGCACATAGAGGCGTACGCCAAATCGCTGGACGAATCCGAATACAAAAAGAGGTTCTCCAGCTACCTGAAAGACGGCTTCAAGCCGAGGGACTTCGTTTCCCATTTCAAGGCTTCAAAAGAGGCCATCCTGAAAGAGGCATGATACCATGGCAAAGGGAAGAAAAGGAAAGAACACGAGCAAGAGGGAGGAGGTCGAGCTTCTCGACATAGCCTCCTGGATCCCGCGCACCAACATCGGAAAGAGGGTGAAGGCCGGCGAGATATCCAGCATCGACCAGATTTTAGACGAGGGCATCGCAATACTCGAGCCGGAGATAGTGGATTCCCTCATCCCCGAGATGGAGGTCGAGACCCTCGCGGTTAATCCAACGCAGAGGTCCACGGACTCAGGAAGGAAGATGCAGTTCCGCGCCGTGGTCGTAATCGGGGACAAGAAGGGCCACGTGGGGATAGGCGTGGGCAAATGCGAAGAGGTCAAGCCCGCCCTGGACTATGCCATGAAGGACGCCCGCAAGAACATGATACACCTGAAGTTCGGATGCGGAAGCTGGGAGTGCAGGTGCGGCCAGCAGCATTCCCTTCCGCAAAAATTGGAGGGGAAGTACGGCAGCACCATAGTGGTGCTCAAGCCCGCGCCCAAGGGCCTCGGGCTCGCCGCAAGCGACGTGATAAAGAAGGTGCTCAGCATCGCCGGCCTCCGCGACATCTGGAGTTCCGCCGAGGGATCCACCTCCAACGTCTACAACACGGCCATGGCGACAATAGACGCTCTTGATTCCATCAACAAGAAGAAACCCCAACCGGGTGAAACAATATGACTATCGCAATTGTAAGGATAAGGGGAAGGAGGAGCATCGACCCGGACATAAAGAAGACGCTCGAGATTCTCTGCCTGTACCGCACCAGCCAGTGCGTAATAATGGAGGACACGCCCTCGCTCCGCGGGATGCTCCAGCTCTGCAAGGACTACGTCGCATTCGGCCCCGTAAAGGAGGAGACCATCGCCGCGCTGATGCAGAAGAGGGGCGAGAAGGGCAGCAGGAGGCTTTCCGAGATAATGGAGTCCGGGGAAATCGCGCAGGCCGCGAAGAAAATCGCCCACGGCGAAAAAGTGAAGAATTTCGCCGACCGGGTATTCCGCCTCCACCCGCCCCGCAAGGGCTACGCCGACATAAAGAAGCAGGCTTCCCTGGGCGGGGACCTCGGCAAGCGGGACGACATGGACGACCTGATAAAAAGGATGATGTAATTCCAAAGGTGCTCACATGACAAGAAGACAAGCCAAAAGGAAAACCAAGATGAGGGGCTCGCGCTTCCACGGCTTCGGCAACGTGAAGAACAAGAGGGGGAAGGGCTGCCGGGGCGGAGTGGGCCGTGCCGGCCTCCACAAGCACAAGTTCTCCTGGACCACCAGGTACAACCCGGACTACCTGCGCGCGGACGGCTTCGTCGCCCACACGTTCCGCGACGTCCCGACCATGAACCTCTTCGAGGTGAGCAACCTCCTGGAAAAAGGGGCCATGGAGAAGAAGGACGGAAAGTTCCACTTCGAGTTCAAGGGCAAGATCCTCGGCTCCGGCGGAATCCGCCACCCAATAGTATTAAAAGCGCTATCCTGGAGCAAGATAGCCGAGAGGAAAGTGAAGGAATCGGGCGGGGAGCTTTCCAAACTAGAGTGATGAAAAAATGGGAGCGATAATAGATTTCATACACAAGCTTTCCACGTACCTTCCGGAGATAAAGGCACCCGTGAAGCTCCCTAGCATAAAGGAGCGCTTCCTCTGGACCGGAATAGCGCTGCTCCTGTTCTTCGTGATGTACAACGTCACGGTCTTCGGAGCGCAGCAGCACGCCGGGGGCTTCGACTTCCTCCAGATGATTACCGCTTCCAAGGTGGGCTCGCTGCTCACCACGTCCATCGGCCCCATAGTGCTCGCATCCATTTTCCTGCAGCTCTTTTCCGGCGCGGGCCTCATCGACCTTGACCCCAAGAACCCCGATCAGAGGCAGAAATTCCAGGAGGTCCAGAAGGTGCTGGCGCTCCTGGTGGCCCTGGCCGAGGCAACCATATTCGTAATGACCGGCAGGGTCCCGCTCGTGCAGACCACCTTCCTTGACCCGACCCTCCTGGCGGCCCTGGTCATAGCGCAGATCGCCCTGGGTTCCGCCATCGTCCTTTACATGGACGAGATAGTGACCAAATACGGAATCGGCTCCGGCATCTCCCTTTTCATCGCGGCGGGTGTCTCCTTCTCCATTCTCGGGGGCGCCATCACCCTGTTCATAGGCGAAGGGGGCATCGCCTCCGTGGTCGCCGGAGGTGGAGCGGAGGCCATCCCCAACGCGTTGCTGGTGCTGCTCCCGCTCCTGGTGACGGTATTGGTGTTCCTTGTGGTATGCTACTGCGAGGGCGTCAAGGTTGAAATCCCGCTTGCCTACCAGCAGGCCCGCGGCATGGCGCCCAAGCTTCCGCTCAACTTTTTCTATCTGTCCAACATTCCCGTCATCTTTGCATCCGCCCTCCTCCTCAACCTGCAGCTTTTCGCGGGCGGCCTTGGGGGAAAGAGCTTCATGGTGGGCGACTTCAACGTCGTAGACGCAATCGGCTACGTTGACTCCACCAGCCACCTGCGCGACGGGCTTCTCTATTTCTTCACCCCGGTATACGGCGGCAACACCCTCTCCCAGATAAACTTCCTCATGAACGGCGTCACGCCCATCTTCGGCATCCCCGAATGGGTCCATGCCATCACGTACGTATTGTTCCTCTCATTGGTCGCCGTCCTATTCGGGATGTTCTGGGCCGAGACCTCCAACATGGACACGAAGGGGATGACGGACCAGCTCATGCAGTCCGGCATGCAGGTCCCCGGCTTCAGGCGCGACCCGCGCATCCTTGAAAAGGTCCTTGACAAATACATCCCGCCCCTCATAATCCTCGGTTCTTTCAGCGTCGGCCTTCTCGCAGGCCTTGCCGACCTCACCGGCGCCCTCGGCACCGGAACCGGCATACTGCTTACCGTAAGCATCTTCTACCGCACCTACCTGCAGATGAAGAGGCAGAGGATGCTCGAGGCGATGCCGTTCCTCGGAAATCTCTCGGGTGAATAAGAATGATAATAATAATGGGCCTTCCCGGCGCAGGCAAATCCTCGGTCCTCGCCGGCGTAGAAAATATGGGCTGGAAAATCCTGAACTACGGAACGCTCATGTTCGAGATTGCGCAGAAAGCCTACAAGCTCACCAACCGCGACGAGATGCGCAAGCTCCCCGTGGAGAAGCAGAAGAAGGTCCAGGAGGAGGTCGCGCTCCGCCTTTCCAGGGAGAAAGGGAAGGTAATCCTCGACACCCACTGCTCCATCAGGACAGCGAAGGGCTACCTTCCCGGGCTTCCGTTTTCGCTCCTGGAGAAGCTTCCCGTGGACTCGCTGGTGCTCATAACCGCAACCCCGGAGGAGATAATGGGCCGCCGCAAGAGCGACGAGACGCGCGTGCGCGACCCGGAGCCCATAGAATCCGTGCGAGAACATGACCTGATGAACAAGTCCCTCCTCGCGGCCTACGCGGCCCACCGCGGCTGCCCGGCGCGCATAATCTACAACCACGACGGAAAACTGGAGGAAGCGGTGCGCCAGTTGCGCGAAATGTTGGATATTCACCTTCAGGCTGCACCCTCTGAGCCAAGCGGTGCGGCATCCGCCATGCAGGCAGCCAGAAGGTGAATGAACTCATGATAACGACCGAAAACTATTTCTGGATAGTCACCATCCTGGCCCTCTTCTACACCGTGGCTGTCCGCCTCATACAGATGAGGCTGATGGACCCGGAGAAGAGCAAGGAGCTCCAGAAGCGCATGAACGACCTGAACAAGGAGTATCTCTCCGCGCTCAAGTCCGGCAACAAGAAGCGCATGGAATCCATCCAGGAGGAGCAGAACAAGCTCATGCCCGAATTCAACAAGCTCATGATGGGCCAGCTCAAGGTGATGGGCGTCGTTGTCGTCGTTTTCCTCGCATTCATGTACCCCGTGAACGTGCTCGACCCCTTCGTAACCGACGACCAGGCGTTCGAGCTTACCTCCCTTTCCTCCGTGCAAGGGATGTGGTGCGGCTCGTTCGCCGCCCGATGCGCCTCCACAGGCCCCTGGCTCGTCCAGGTGACCGCCTACTCCGGAACTTCCGAGAAAGGCACCAACAGCACCTATATCTATTGCAACCAGGAGGCAGGAATACTTCCGTCCCCGGTGATGAAGGGCACCCTTTTCCCAATGACAACTGATAAAAAAGTTTACACACAAAATGAGAACGCCACGGTGTGCATAACCGCACCCGATGGCACCGACCGCGCGGTGGGAAAGACCGATTCGGGCACGTGGTTCATGGTTCCGCTCCCATTCACCATACCCGTGCTGAACGCAAATGCGATAAACGGGGCTAACGTCTGGTTTATCGTGGTTTCCATAATATTCGGCCTGATATTCTCGTTCGTGTGGGGGAAAGTCCATAAGAAGAAACCAAAAGGTGAAGCCAAATGACAAAAAGGAAAGACCGCTCAACCGCCGTTAGGAAGCTCAAGAGGCGCGTCCAGTCCGGCGAAAGCAGGGAATACTACAAGCGCAGGCTGAAGAAGGCGAAGGCCTCCTGTGCAATCTGCCACTCCGCGCTCCGCGGCATCAGCTACGGCGCGAAGAGCGAGCGCACGCCCAACCGCAAGTTCGGGGGCAACCTCTGCCACCGCTGCCAGTCAAAAGTGGTAGTGGAGGCGCAGCGCGTGCGCGAGAAGACCAAGTCCATCGATGACGTGCAGATGCTGTACAGGAGGTATGTGCAGGGCCAACTATGATAATAGCGGTATGGGGCTGGACAGGAAGCGGAAAGAACACGCTCGGGGAGCTTCTCGCGAAGCGCCTCGGCTACCGCACTGTTTCGCCTACGTTCAAGGACCTTGCCGCAAAGGAGGGCGTCTCGCTCCTGGAGTTCCAGAAGCGCGCCGAGAAGGATTCCAACATCGACAAGAAGTTCGACGCCCTTTTGAAGGAAGAAGCCTCCAAGGGAAATTGCGTCGTGACCACCTGGCTCGGGCCGTGGATGGTGCCCGCGGGCTTCCGCATCCTTGTCTTCGCTCCCGAAAAGGTGCGCATAGAGCGCGTCGCGAAGCGGGAATCCATCCCTGAAAAAGAGGCGGCAAAATATGTGCGCGAGAAGGATTCCGGCAACATAAAGAGGTACAAGAAGGTATACGGGATAGACGTGACGGACACAAGCTCCTTCGACCTGGCTTTGAGCGCGGACACATACCGCCCGGAGCAGATGGCCGACATTGCGCTTGCCGCGATGGAGAAGAAATTCGGAAAGAAATGAAATGAGGTTTTACACATGGCTGCGATTGAGGAAGGGAAGGTTTGCATAAGGAAATTTGGGAAGGGCTCCGGCGAGGAGGTCACAATTTCTAAAGTGATAGACGACCACTTCGTCATGGTGAAGGACGCGAAGGGTAAGGAGAAGCGCGCGAACATAAAGCACTTGGAACCCGTCGCGAAGGCCCACTGATCAAATGGACGTCGAAGCGCTCCTCAACAATTCCGTCGTAATAATCGACAAGCCCCGCGGCCCCACTTCCCATGAGGTCTCCTCCTGGGTGAAGAAGCTCTCAGGGGTGAGCCGCACCGGCCACGCAGGCACCCTGGACCCCAATGTTTCCGGAGTGCTTCCCATAGCTTTGGGCCGCGCCACTAAACTTTTGCGATACATTGCAGGCAAGCGCAAGGCGTATGTGTGCATTGTCCGCTTCAAGAACGACCTCTCGGATGCGCAGCTCGAAAACATTTTTTCCAAATTCCGCGGCATGATAACCCAGACCCCTCCCAAAATTTCCGCGGTCAAGAAGGTCGCCCGCAGGCGCTTCGTTTATGATTTGCGCGTTCTGGAGAGGGAAGGCAAAAAAGTCCTCTTTTACGCGGATGTGGACGCAGGCACCTACATCCGCACCATCTGCTCAGACATGGGCAAATTCACAGGAGGTTCAAGGATGGAGGAGCTCCGCCGCGTCTCCGTCTGGAACATTTCCGAAAAGGACGCAATCACCCTGCAGGACTTCTCCGACGCCATTTACGCTTATAAAGAAAAGGGAAACCCCTCCCTCCTCCTTAAGATTCTCCACCCTCCCCAGGATTTGATAGACGCCAAGCGCATCCAAATCCGCCCCTCAGCCGCGGAGGCGATAATGCACGGCGCCCAGCTCACCGCCCCCGGAGTTGAATCCTTGGACGACTCCATAAAGAAGGAGGAAATAGTCAAGCTCTACTGCGGGGACCGCTTCATCGGGATGGGAAAGACCATCTTCCCCGCCCGCAAAATAAAGGAAAGGACGCACGGATACGTTGTGAATATAGAAAGGATACACGCATCTCGATAATGCCCGTTCTCCTGCATGAAAACATTTAAAAACACTATTTAACACTATGATATCATGAAACCCCGCCACATCTATATTCAACAGGCTGTGAGGCACCAAGTAGCACGCGAAGCTGTCGCCTGCAGGTCAATGGCGCCTCCGTGGGAAAGGTCTTTCTGGAAGGTAGAGATACCTATCCGCACGAAGGGCGAGGCAAAAGTGCCTGAACCTGCACAAAAGCCGAGGGTACCATCCAGCCGCAATATAATCTTCTCATCCATTGACGACATCAAAATCATATCAAGTTTCCGCAGACCCGATTTTGATCAGGAAGAAGAGCCAAAGAGGTCGATACGAGTCCTCACTTTGCAGGACCTGCTGCGTGGCGAGGACTGGAAAGTAAAAGAATGGGAAAAGATGGTACAGGGAGATAAGGCGTTAATAGCGCTTTCATGGGTCGCAGGAGCGGCTTCGGCCACCATCTGCCTTGTGGATCTGGCATCGAAAGCACAGGCCGGCGCATCTTCCTCCGCGATAGGGGTATCTATCGCACTGTTGGCTGGAATTGCCGCCGTTCTCATCAAGGTAGTCAAATACTTCAAAAAGACTAAATTGCAGGATGAACAAGAATTGCAAAAAGCTAGGGAAGAATTAAACGCGAAGGGGGAGATTTGAACTCCCAATCCCTTGCGGGACATGCTTTCCAGGCATGCGCACTACCGGGTTATGCGACCTCCGCTCTCCTTTTTGCTGAATGGCAAGAAGGGATTACTATACAGTTGCGTTTTCCTTTTATTCTTTTGCCTATGCCACCCTGCTTAGGGCTGCCTTTTTTCTCCCGTTTTTGCCTTCCGCGCCCCCTCATCACGCTTTTTAAGCATTTCTATGGAATATTCTTTCTACGCGTGTTCTAGCGTTATAGAGTTTGGGTTCTTGAATCGGAAATCATCGGATTTCCGATAGCGGACAAAGTTTGCGAACTTTGCCCTAACTCAATCTTTCTCGCGTGAGCTACGCATTTGGTGATTATCTGGCAAAGAAGGAAAGGAAAACCAAGAAAGAGGAAGAGCACGAAAAGGAAGTAAAGGTCGACGAGAAGAAGAAGGCCAAGCCGGCGGTCCCGAGGAAGGAGGAAGCCATGGAGCCAGGCGTCCGTGGAATCGTCCGCATCGCGGGAAAGGACATGCGCGGGAACCTCAAGCTTTCGAAGGGGCTTTTGCGCGTGCGCGGTCTCGGCCACACGATGAAGAACGTCGCCGCCAATGCCATCGCCGAGGAGCTCAGCATCTCACCCCAGGAAAAGGTCGGGAAGCTCTCCGACGAGCAGATAGAAAGGATAGATAAACTGCTCACCAATCTCCAATCCAAGAACGTCCCGCCCTACCTCCTCAACAGGAGGAAGGACCCGGACACCGGAAAGGACATCCACGTCATCATGAACGACCTCGCATTCACGCAAAGGCAGGATATAGAGCGCGAAAAGAAGCTCTACACCTGGAAGGGATACAGGCACGCCTACGGCAAGAAGGTGCGCGGTCAGAGAACCCGCAACACGGGCAGGAAGGGAATGGCCCTCGGAGTCATGAGGAAGACCATCCTCGCAGCCGCCCAGGCAGCGAAGGCGGGCCCGGCGGGCAAGCCAGGGGCACCGGGAGCGCCGGCAGCAGGGGCGCCGGCCGCGGGAGCAGCGCCGGCAGGCGCGAAGGCACCGGCAGGGAAGGCACCAACGGGGAAGGCACCGGCACCAGCCGCGAAAGAGGCAAAGAAATAGGTGGCTAAATGGGAGACCCAAGACGATTCTCAAACAAATACGAAAGGCCGAAGAGGCTTTGGGAAAGGGCAAGGCTCAAGGAAGAGAAGGGCCTGAAGAGCACCTACGGGCTCAAGAACATGCGCGAGCTCTGGACAATGGGGCTCGAGCTCAAGAAGGCGAGGCGTGACGCAAGGCGCCTGCTCTCCCTTTCCGAGGCGGAGCGCAGCAGGGACATGGTAAAGCTCATGGGCAAGCTCCACAAGATAGGCATCCTCCAGAAGGATGCGAAGCTGGAAGACGTCCTCTCCCTCTCCGTGAAGGAAATCCTTGAAAGGAGGCTGCAGACCCGCGTGGTCCGCAAGGGCCTCGCAAAGACCATGGCCCAGGCACGCCAGCTCATTACGCATGGTTTCATCGCCATAAGCGGGAGGAGGATATCTTCCCCCAGCTACGTGGTTTCCCATGATGAGGAAGACCGCATCGGTTACGCAAAGCCCATAAACCTGGAGCCCAAGGCGCCGGTGGAAACCGCAGAAGAGAAGGAGGAAAAAGCCGGGGAAAAGGCCGAAGAAAAGCCCGTGGAGAAGCCCGC
This sequence comes from uncultured Microcaldota archaeon, assembly GCA_903920925.1. GTDB lineage: Archaea > Micrarchaeota > Micrarchaeia > Anstonellales > Bilamarchaeaceae > CAIXOA01. Next base: position 19,444 of record CAIXOA010000124.1, read on the forward strand.
GGAGGCAGCCTGAGGTATCATGTTATGCACGAAGAAAAAGAAATGAAGAAGGAAGATGCCCCGAAGGCCGAGGAGAAGAAGCACGAGGCACATGCGGAAAAGAAAGCCGAGCACAAGCCTGCGGAGGAGAAGCCCGCCGAGGCAAAGCCGGCCCCGGCCGAGGCAAAGCCCGCAGCAGCAGAGCCGGAAAAGCCAAAAGAGAGAAAGAAGGGAAGGCTCGCGGTCGTGCATGTCTACTCATCCAAGAACGACACCATAATCACCGCCACGGACGTGAGCGGCGCCGAGACCCTCGCGTGGGCGAGCGGCGGCATGATGGTCAAATCCTCCCGTGAGGAGGGAAAGCCCTACGCGGCGATGCAGGCCGCGGCCAAGCTCGTAAACCAGCTCAAGGACAAGGGCGTGGACACGGTCCACATAAAGATACGCGCGCCAGGAGGGAACGGCTCCAAGACCCCGGGCGGAGGCGCCCAGGCGGTGGTCCGTACCATCGCAAGGATGAAGATGCGCGTTGGCAGGATTGAGGACGTCACTCCGTTGCCAACTGACTCCATGAAAAGGGCAGGAGGAAGGAGAGGCAGGAGGGTGTGAGCATGCAGATTGAGGATGTCTCAGAGAAGGGAAACAGGCTTTCCCTCACCGTAAAAGGGGCCCCGCTCCCGCTTGTGAACGCCATCAGGCGCTACTCCATGAGCCATGTTCCCATACTGGCCATAGACAAGGTCGTCATGTACGAGAACTCCTCGCCGATTTTCGATGAATACATCTCCCACCGCATAGGCATGTTTCCGATAAAGACCCCGAAGAACCTGCCCGCATCCACCGAAGTCTCCTTCGTTCTCGATGTGCAGGGCCCAAAGGCGGTTTTCGCCGAGGATTTGAAGAGCAGCGACTCGGGCATAGTCGTCGCCGAGCCCCGCATCCCGCTGGTCACCCTCATCGAGGGCCAGTCCGTGCGCTTGGAGGGAAAGGCAATTCTCGGCACAGGGAGGAAGCACGCAAAATTCCAGGCCGGCCTCGCATCCTACGAACAGAAGGAGGACGGCACGCTTCTGATGAAGGTGGAAAGC
>CAIXOA010000125.1 GCA_903920925.1 uncultured Microcaldota archaeon
ATGTGCCCGTTCTGGATAATGAAACTGGGCGAAGAGAAAGGAATTGAAAAAGCGGTTTATGAATACTATTTCTACAAAGAGAGGCTGAACACAAAAACCGCCAGGGCGATAGTTGAAAAGCACTCCAAAACGATGGAAGCCCTCATCCAGGGCCTGAAGAAAACAATGGATTCCGAATTAAGCTGAGCCCATGCTTGAAGATTTCTCCCCCATAGAGCGCACGGAGCCCGCGCGCAAGCCCGTCTTCTCAGACTATCCTCTGCAGCCGTTCATAAAAGGGGTTTTCGAGGACCGCGGGATAAAGCAATTGTACGAGCACCAGGCAAAAGGAATCCGGCTGGTGAAGGAAGGGAAAAATGTCGTAATTGTGGCGCCCACTGCGGGAGGAAAGAGCGAGGTATTTATTGTGCCTGCTGTCGAAGGCGCACTAAGGGGAGAAAACACCCTTCTGCTCTACCCGACGAAGGCATTAGCAAGGGACCAACGCGAGCGCCTTCTCGAATTCCGCATCTACGGCGTCCGCACGGAAGTCTATGATGGCGACACGTCCCAGAACGCGCGGGAAAAAATAAGGGCGAATCCCCCACAGGTAATTATCTCCAACGTGGACATGCTCCACTTTATCCTATTGCACAACCGCCTCTTCACCTCTTTTTTTGAAAAATTGAAATACGTGGTGCTGGACGAAATCCACATCTACAGCGGAATACTCGGCTCCCACGTATACAACATCCTCTGGAGGCTGAAGCGCCTGATGCGGAAGAAATACAAGCGGGACATACAGTTCATCGCCACCTCCGCCACGGTGGGAAATGCAAAAGAATTCGCCGAGGAATTGGTTGGCGAGAAATTCGAGCTCGTTGAAGGGACTTCCTCCCCCCGCTCCGAATTCCATCATTTCATCATAAATCCCGAGGACAGCTATCTTGTCGCATCCCTGAAGGTTGCGCAGGAAATCGGCAGGAAGGCGCTCATATTCGGCAATTCCCACTCCACCGTTGAAAGGATGGGGCTGATTGCCGACGGGATGGGCCTGGATTTGGGCGTTTACCGCTCCGGGCTTTCCCAGGAGGAAAGGAGGGGCGTGGAGAAGCGGTTCAAGGAAGGAAAAATCCGCTTCCTTGCGACGACTTCCGCGCTGGAATTGGGCATGGATATCGGGGATACGGACGTGGTGATACTTGCGGGCTTCCCCGGCACCGTTACCCGGGTGAGGCAGAGGCTCGGCAGGTGCGGAAGAAAAGGGCAGAATGCATACGGGGTATTCGTTGCGAAGGAAAACCCCCTCGACCAGTATTACGTGGAAAATCCCGACCAGTATTTGTACGGGGACCCTGAGAACTGCTTCGTCAATCCAAAAAATGAGAAAATAAGGAAATCCCACATCCTCTCCGCGGCGAAGGACATGATGTATTCACCGGAAGAAATAGATGAAAATATTTCCCCGATACTCGCCTCGCTTGAGGAAGAGGAGCTTGTGAAAAAGTGGGGCTCGCTCGTCAGCATCACGAAGGAAGGGGCGAAGAGGGTCCGCACCCTGAACATCCGGAGCATCGGGGAATCCGTCCGAATCTTTGACTCTTCAAAGCAGAAGGTCATCGGGGAAAGGGATTCCCACATGGCCATCAGTGAATTGTTCGAGGGCGCCATCTACCTCCACGGCGGGCGTGCATACATGTCCCAAAAGCTGGATTTGGAGAATAAAATCGCGACCGTTGAGCCCCTTGGAAGAAAAGTTGAAGAATACACCCATGCGCTCCGCACAAAGGAGGCGGAGGTCGTGGAGCATGTTGAAACCCGTGACTGCCTCGGGCATGCCCTCTCATTCGGAAAGGTGCATATAGTGGACACCGTATATGGATTCGCAATAAA
>CAIXOA010000126.1 GCA_903920925.1 uncultured Microcaldota archaeon
CAGTTCCCTCTTAACATTGGTCGGGCCGGTCTTTGCCCGGCGGGCGAGCTCGCGCACGTGGAGGGAATCCGAAGTGAGGAGGCTGCTGAGAACGGAAACGAGCGTCCGGGACTTGAATAGTTTCTCCAACATGTAATATATTAGATTACAAATGTATTCTTAAATATTACACTTGCAGGATGCTGTTTGCGGTCTGCCACAATCAGTGAGCCGGATGCTCAAGGAAAAACAGGAAGCTTTTCCGGGTGCTCCAAAAATTCGAACTTCTCCGGCCGGTTGTAGAACATCTCCAGCAAATCGCCGAACATCAATCCGTATCTCTTGTTGATTTGGCGGGGGGTGAGCTTCTCGTATTTCTTTATGATGTAGTAGGTGTTCTGCTTGTAGCCGAAGCGGGTGCAGAAGAAGGCCGGGCCGTGGTTCTGCATGTATTCCTCATATTGGGGATCGAAATTCGCGACCACGTTGGCGAGTATGAGCGGGCCGTCGCCCTTGTTGTAGGAGACGTGGCCGTAGTTCGGGGGGATAAGGACGACATCCTTCTCGTCCGCCTCCACCATCATGCAGTCAACGGTTTCGTCCCTGTGCTTGCGCTGGAGCACGAATGAGGCCTTTCCCTTAAGGACCTGGTAAACCTCCGGGTATGCGGGGCCGGCCTTGGAAGGGATATGGTAGTGCCCGAGAGTTTTGGAATACTCGTCCCCATAGAAGCGGGATTCGATGACGCTAATGTCATAGCGGAGGTTTTCCCACTGGTGGAGGCCGCGGAACATGTAATAGGCTATCCCCTCGGGGCCGGCGTTGTGCGGCTCCATCATCACTTCCTTAAGATCCGAGACCTCGCGCGTGACGAAGGGCCACTCCTCCCCGTCCTTCACCAGGGTGCGGCCGAGAAGCTCGAGCCTGAAGGGTTTTTCGTAGAGAATCATTTCCTCACTTCTTGTGCCGGGCGAATGTTGCCTTGGGCGGGGCCCCGGACTTTATTTTCTCGGTTTTGAGTTTCGCGAGCAGGGCGCGCAGGAACTCCACGAACTCGTGGCGCTCGATGTCGTGCTTCATCAGCTCCTCCTCCATGGAGTCCATGAGCGCGGAGAGGGAGAAATAAAGGTCCGAGGCGCGGGCGTCCATCCCGGGGTGCTCCATGTTTTCTATCAATGACTGCTTTATGACGCGGAGGCGGGCCTCGAGGTTCTTCGCCTCGTTGTCCTCCGCATCTAGTTTAATCTGGAGCGAGCGGGCGAGCGCGGCTATCTCTGCCCAGGATTTTTCCCGCATGTCCTTTTCCATGGTTTCCGCATTCGGAAGCATCGGAGGGATTGGGAAGGCAAATGTAATAAAGGTTGGGGAAGCCGGCTGCCGGAAGCCACAGAAGAAATGCAAAATCAGCAGAAGAAAACCATAATAAAGGTTGGGGCGGAAAACCGGTCATGCGGATGTGGATATTCGTATTGCTCCTGCTGTCGTTTGCCTATGCGGAGTTCACCCTCACGGCGATGGACGTGGTGGTGGACGTGGACGGGGGCGGGAATGCTGTGGTGACCGAGCAGCTGCATTACATCATGACAAGTTCCTACCATATCTCACTCTATGAATCCGGCCTGACCAAGACCGACCTTGCGTCCTGGGGCAGCATAATCAACGGCAGCGATGTGAGGTGCCACCTTGACAACAGGGTGGTGAACATCGAGAACGTGGTGGTGAGGCCCGCGCCGACCTCGAGCTGCAACCCGCTCGCTGAGCTCTGCCACGGGGAGCTGACCATCACTTATGATGCGAAGCCTTATGTGCGGGCGGACGGGAGCGTGGTGCCGGAAACGGGGATTTTCTCCGTGGACGCGTACAAGCCGAGGACGAAGAAGTTCACCCTGAACCCGGGTGCGCTCTCATTCCAGACGAGCGAACTGGGGGATGTAATTCTGGGCGAGAACCAGAGGATTACCATCATGCTGCCCCAGGGGGGGAAGGTCCAATACGTGAGCCCGCCGCCCGAGGAGACCATAGAGGCGCAGGGAAGGGCGCAGATGAGCTGGCAGAATGCCGTGCTCGCCCATTTTTCATTGGTATACGAGAAGGAGGAGAGCCTTGACCAGGAAGTGATAAACTTCTTCATGGGCGCGAGGACTGAGCTGTACGGCTTCCTGAGCGGGCCGCAGGGGATTCCCGCATTGTTGCTGGCATTGATAATAGTCGGTTCGTATTTCTACCTGCAGGCGAGGCAGAAGAAGGCTTGATTGGATGATATTGCACAGGCAGGAAAAGATATTGCTCAAGAGATTGCGCGGGGCAGGAAAGAGGAACGTGGACGAGCTTTCAGCGGAAGCCGGGGAAAGGGACGCCTTCAGGAGGGCGGCGCTCTGGCTGCAGGAGAAGGGGCTCGCGGAGGTGGAGGAGAGGGCGGAAAAGGGATACA
>CAIXOA010000127.1 GCA_903920925.1 uncultured Microcaldota archaeon
GACCGACAACGGCGGGGGCGGGCAGCCTGTCTCGATGGAAAACATACGGGCGGCTTCCAAGCTCGCGAAAGAGAAGGGGCTTCTCCTTCACATAGATGCGTGCAGGATATTCGAGAACGCGCTTTTCGTGAAGCTGTTCGAGTCCGGGCATTCCGGGAAGGCGCTCCACAAAATAGCGGGGGAGATGCTCTCTTGCGCAGACGCCGTAACAATCAGCTTCAAGAAAATATACTCGCACTGCGGAGGAGGGGTTTTCCTCAACAGGGGCTCAAAACTTCTCGAGCCGAAGATTGGGGCTCTCGGGCTCTCGATAAGGGAGCTTGGCACGATGCACTACGGGAACAGCTTCGATTCCTACTCCGGGCTTCGCGGCGACGGGATGATTGAAATGATATCCGGCATTTACGAGGGAATCGACCCGAAGAGGATTGCGGAGCGGGTTCTCCAGATTTCCGATGTATGGAACCTGCTCGCGAAGTCCGGGGTGCCCGCAGTCGGGGGAGCGCACGCTGTTTATGTTGACGCGGGTGCGGTCCTGCCTAATGTAAAGCCGGAGCATTCCGCTGCTGAATACCTCCAGGCGATTCTCCTCGCCTCTTTTGGCTTGCGCGGATGCGCGCTCGGCCATCGGCTTTACGGGACTTGGGAGAAAGAAAGAAACGGAGAATTCAGGCTTGCCTCTTCAGGAACGGACTCCCTCCGCTATGCCATCCCGAGAAACACTTACAAAACCGAGCTCCTCCTGCGGGTTTTCGGCGCATTCGCAGAGGCGTTTTCAAAAGGCGAGTTTGGAAAGCTGAATGGCGGCCTGGATGCCGAGGATTTCAGCCCGGGCGGGTTCTACCATTTCGGGGCGAAATGGAAGCTCCGGGACAAGGAGGAATTCGGGAAGGCAGTAGGCGCAGTCTCCGGAGCGCTGGCATAAAAAACCGCCCGCATAACCGGACTCTGAAGGGGTTTTGCTGCAGAAAGAGGCAAGTTCTCCAGCAAGCTGTCCCTGTTACGCGCGCTTCTTTTTTTCTTTGCAAAACACGGAAAACAGGGGAAAGATTATAAAAGCGGTCTCTTCATCTTATTATGTGCGGGGGAGCAAGCGAGTCATCTGGATTATGCTTATTCTCGTATTCCTATTGCCCGCCATCCATTCCCTATGCCCAGATGGAACGACAAGTTGGATCACTATGCCCCCATGCATGTGGACCAAGTCCGGCTGCTGCGGGAACAACTGCTGCGACAAGGCAATAGGTGAGGACTCAATCGCCTCAAGCAAGTACTGCCTCCATGACTGCCCGCCGGCAAACCCGATTTGCGGGGACCGGAAATGCGACCAGGGGGAGAAGTTGGGTGAGACGTACTACTGCAAGAATGACTGCCAGACATGCCCGGGAAACGGTTGCGAACCCCTTAAGGGCGAGAACTGCCAGACCTGCCCTTCGGACTGCGGAGCTTGCCCCGCCTGCACCCGTGAAAACGGGCCCACAGTCTGCAACGAGCTTCCTCCTGAACAGCAAAACTGCACTTTCGGCTACTGCGACCTGCTGAAAGGGGTTTGCACTTATGACATGGACGCTCTCACTGGAGGGCCCTGCGGGTACAACAAGAACGCCCCCTACAGCGACACCTGCCACGTCGACGTCTGCATACGCGGGGTATGTGTGCTCAACGCCCCGATTATCAGCAACGATCCGACTTCAGCAGGGGGGGCCCTCGCGCCCATCAACCCGGACAAGCCCTGGATAAAGGGCGAGTGCCTCTACGACAGCACGACCCGCGACGTTTACTACCATGAAACGATAATCACTCCGTTCTGCGGGAACGGGGTTGCTGAGCCTCCAACCGAAACCCAAGCAAACTGCTGCAAGGACGTCGGATGCCCGGAAGACTACACATGCACCTCCTCCGGGGCGTGCGTTTCAATCCTCGGCCCCGGGCTCGCGAGCCTCGGCTCGAACTGGTCCGGCTGGGTGCCCTGGATAGTCATCGCCATCCTCATCGGCTACTTCCTCGCTGCAATCGTCTATATGGCGTCGCACATAATCGGCTCCCCGGAGCTTGAGGCGTGGGCGAAGAACGAGATTTACGAGGTCTCGGTTTCCGCCCTGTTCGTCGGCTCCGAAACGCAACTCCCGCTCGGACGACTCGGCGAAAAAAGCGCCCGCGATCTCTGGAACGCCACGCCCGTCGTGAACGCCAGGAAGCGCATCCTCGGCCTGCCGCACGCCCCGGGCCCGTGCGACGGCTGCGGCTTCAGCGTCTTCACGCCCGAGGCCATGGTCCGGTTCCTTGATTAGGATGGAAACGCGATGCCTGTCCTGATCTACGACGACGCGCCGAGAAGCCACGATCACTATGCGGGCGCGGGCGATTTCGCGAAAGCGGTCGCCGCCGCGCAGGCCGGAGCCGGCGTCGTCATTCCCGTCACGCTCGCGAGCTTCC
>CAIXOA010000128.1 GCA_903920925.1 uncultured Microcaldota archaeon
AAAGGGTTGCTAAGTGAAGTGGGAGGGGGGCTGAAAGATAGAAGAAAATGGGGGGAGCGCTCTCCCCGCGTTTTCTCTAGAGCATCTGGGGGATATCCTGCGCATTCAATCCGAGGTGCATGAACTGCAATTCTGTGAGGGAGACCCATCTTCCCTCCTCGTGCTCCATGCCGAGCTCGTATTTGTCGGAGCTGATTTCACCCTTGTAGACTATGTAAATCGAGTGTTTCTCCATCCCGTCCTTCTCGTAGGTTGCGGAGGTTATGCCCACCAATTTGACGGAATGCGGGACCAGTTGAATCTCCTCCCTGCATTCGCGGATTGCCGCGGCGTAGGGGTCCTCGCCCCAGTCCACGCCCCCGCCCGGGAACTCCCAGATGTTGGAGCCGCGGCGGCGGACCACTAGGAACCTACCCTGGAATGAAGGGACTAGATAAGCGTTGATTTCTTGGATTCGCTTTTCGTGCTTCTCCTTTATGCCCATGTCTCAGATTGGGGAGCAAAAGGATAAAAGAATGAAGGTACCGGAACCGGATTACGGGGTGGACGGCCTTTTCGGGCCCCTTGGAAAGAGGTCCTTGGCCGCATCCTCATCCACGAATTCCAGGGCGCGGTTGCACAGCGGGCAGCGGAACGAATAATCAGAGGCCGCTGCGAACTCATAGACGCTCTCGGTGCCGCATTTGGGGCAGAAATAGTATTCGGAGCTGGAAATGTCGCTAGGCGCCGAGTCCATGCGGAGCTGCTCGTCCACCCATCCCCTTGTCTTCTCCATGTTGAGGGACCAGAAATAGGAGAACCAGCCGGTCTCGGAATCCTTGTATCGGTTGTATTGCACGACGCCTATGTTGTGGAGCTTGTTGAGCGTTGCGCGGACATCGCTTATCTTTATCTTGAGCTTCTTGGCGAGGTCGTCGTCGCTGAGCTCCTTGGAGAACGCCTTCACTATATCGAGCGTGTGCTCGCCGCCCGCGTCTATAAGGAGTTGGCGCACCTTCGCGTCGCCGAGCAGGGTGAGCAGTTCCAGGTTGGGCTTGGGGGCCGGCTCCCTCTTCTTCGGCGCCTCCTTCGGAGTGGAAAGTCTGGATTTGGATTTTGCGGCCTTGGATTTGATCTTAAGTTTGGATTTCGGCCAGGATTTTACCTGGGGCAGGCGCTTTGCGGGGCGCTTGAAGGAGCGCTTCTGGGCCTTTGCCCTGCGGATAGGATTGCGGACAGCCTTCCTGCCGGCTTTTGAGCGGGCGCTGACACGGGCCCGGGCGGATCTCGCCGCGCGGGAGGGCTTTCTTGCACTCGGCCCATTTTTTTTCTTAGAAGAACGGTTGGCTTTGCCTGCCATCATACCACTTTTCTATTTACGCGGACCTTGTATTTAAACCTTTGTCCGGAGAAAGGTTTTTTAGACGGGGAAACGTAAATAGATGCATATGCGGCCGGATAGTTATTGCCACATCTGCAAGGGCACCAGGCACATGTGCGGCCTGGATTACTGCCCCCTCCTGAGCAAGCTTGCCGCGATGAGAAAGGGCGCGGAGAGCCTGGGGAAGAAAACCCTTTTTGGCGAGAGTGCAGAGGTTTTCGTGGGGAGCTTCGGCTATCCTTCCGTATCCTGGGGGCCGGTGCTGCCCCTGAAGGAGTACGCTGGCGAACGGGAGATTTACGAGATGGGATATGAGAAAATCATAGAGCACCGCGTGAACGTGGTGCGGGGGAAGAGGTACGGGGGCATACGGCCGTCCGGAAAATTGGCGGACGAGACGCAGGATGTGGCGATGAGCCTGCGGCCCGTGGACGTGGAGATGAAGTTCTCGAAGGAGCCGGTGTTCGACATGAAGTTTTCTTCCGTGGCGCAGCCCATTGGCGCGTCCGGGACGATGAAGGATGTGAGGCTGTGCGAGAATCCGAAAATCCCGAAGAAGGCGGATGAGCTGCTGCACGAAAGGGCGCGGGCGAGGGAGATTGTCACGGAGATGTTTGAAACCGGGTTGGACAATTATTACATCACGAAGGTGCTTTCTGCGGGGCTTCTGGGGATGAAGGAGGACCGGAAGATGGTGCCCACGAGGTGGAGCATCACTGCGACGGACGACATGCTCGGGAAGCACCTGATGGAGAGGGTGAGAAATTATCCGGAAGTTGGGGAGTTCTATGTGCTGAGCCACGAATCCCTCTCGAACCATTTTGAGATATTGGTGATGCCCGGGAAATGGGAGTTCGAGAACTTCGAGGCGTGGGCGCCGGGAACGATATGGACGCTGGGGAGCGCAAATTTCCGGGTGAGCGCGGAGCACGAGCCCTTTGAAGGGAGGACCACGTACGCGGAATCGCAGGCAGGTGGGTATTACGCGGTGCGGATAGGGGTGCTGGAGTTTTTGGAGAGAATAAGGAGGCAGGGCAGAGTGGTGTCCATACGGGAAATTTATGAGGGATACCAGGTGCCCGTGGGCGTTTTCCAGGTTAGGGAGAATGTGAGGGATGCGACCCTGAGCGTGAGGAAATATTCCTCGCTCGCTGAGGCCCTTGCTTCTGCGGGGAGCAGGCTGCGGAAGGGGGGTTTCCGAGTATGCGAAGAGGAGCAAAATCCTGACGCAGAGAAGGCTGGACGAGTTCTTTTAGGATTTGATGTAACCATGGTTACAATTTATCCGGGCAAACCTATGTTTTTAAAACAAAAAGGGGAATGGGGAATATGGAGAAAAAAGAAAGCTGCGGCATAGTCGCCGTGCTATCCAAGGCCGGAAAGCCGGTCGCCAATCTTGTTTACAACGGCATGCTCGCGCTCCAGCACAGGGGGCAGGATGCCGCCGGCATGGTCATCTACGACGGGAAGAAGCTTAATGAGAAGAAGGGCCTTGGGCTGGTCTCCCGCATATTTTCGGAAAAGGACATCGCAATTAAGGGCAGTATCGGGATCGCGCACACCAGATATCCCACAACCGACGGGCAGGAGATTGAGGATGTGCAGCCCACCGTGCTGCAGAAGGCCGGGCTAACCGCAGGGGCAAACTGCCATATCGCCAATTATCTCGAGCTGAAAAAGGGGATGGAGAAAAAAGGTGTGAAGTTCCAGGGGACCGTTGATTCCGAGGTAATCGCGCACGTGCTTGCCGAGGCGTTCGCGACAGGCAAGGACATTGAGGGCGCGGTCAGGCACGCGATGGGAAAACTGGACGGCTCCTACTCGGTGGTGGCGATAAAGGACGGCGTGCTCTTCGCTTTCAGGGACCCGCACGCGATAAGGCCGCTCGAGCTTGGGGAAAGCGAGG
>CAIXOA010000129.1 GCA_903920925.1 uncultured Microcaldota archaeon
GACCGTGCTTCTTGCGGTCGCAATGATTGTGGTTCTTGTTGCGGGAAGCACTTATGTGCTCACTTCAGGCGCGCAGCCTCTGGTGCAGAATGCGACGGCAAACGCAACGGAAATCCCGAAAATATCCGTGAGCGGGGAGGCGACGAGGACGGTTTCGCCGGACCTGCTGGTGATGGGGATTGCGGTGGAGACGCAGAACGAGACCGCATCCGGGGCAGAGGCGGAGAACGCGCGCATGACGGCTAAAGTGAAAAGTGCGCTTCTTGCCGCGGGGGTGCAGGAAAGCGAAATAGAGACCGCTTCCTACTATACCTATCCGGTGTACAATGATTCCTGCTATTACTACCCGCCGTGCAGGGGGGACGTGTGCCCCATGGCAACGGAGGGATATGGAGGGGGCACCACGACCGTGAATGCGGACGGCGGAGTGGCCAGCGGGAGCGCGGGAAGCGGGGTTACATCGGATTCCGGAGTCGCATATTCAGACATCTATCCAGTGCCGCCGTCATATAGCTGCGACCAGCAGATAATCGGCTACATGGCCACGCACTCCATTATGGTGAAGACGGGCAACATCCACAATGGAGGGGAGATAATAGACGCGATTTCTGCGGCGAACGCGAGCGCGCGCTTCGATTACCAGTACTACTCGCTCAAGGACGAGACGAGGATAACGTATGAAAATGAACTGGCAGGGGAGGCGGCGCAGTCCGCGCGGAGCAAGGCCCTCAGCATCGCGAGGGGATTGGGCGCGGAGCTGGGGAAGATAGTGGATATCCAGACAAACTACTACTATCCGGGCCCGTACTATGCGGAGAAGGATGCGATGATGGGAGGAGGAACTGCCACCACGGCCCCGTCCCAGCCGATTGCCACGGAAATCTTCCCGCAGGATTTGACCATAAGCAGCAGCATCTACGTGACGTTTGAGATAAGCCAGTAGGGCTTATCTCTTTTCTATTTTTTATTTTGTTTTTGCCTTAAGCGGCCTATAAAAACATTTCTGGACACTAATTATTACATATGCCGGATAAAGAGCGCCTAGTGAGGATGATCGCGAAAAACCGCAGCCACAGGCTGTTCAAGCTCGCGAAGAGGGCTGAGGAGCTGCGGAAGAAAAGGGACGGGCGATACGACCGGCTTGCCAGTTCCTGGAATGCAACCATGAACAGGGTCCTGACTGAGAACCGGCACATGCTTTCTTCTTCGGAAAAGGTGGTGCCGGGTTTCGGAATCGTAAGAATCATAGTGTTGGATGATTTCAGGAAAGCGATTGTTGGCGACCCGGGCACGCTTATTGCAGAGGGCAATAGGATAATTGATGCCGCGGACCCGCAAACAAGGGTTCAGCGGGCGGGAAACGAGGCTTTGGAAAGGATAACCGGCTGCAGCCTGTGCCAGGATATCGGGGATGGGGGGTTCCACAGAATCGACATTCAAGCCATGGCAGCGAACATAATGAAGTATATGGACGATATGCGAAGGGGAGGGGTTCTGCTTACCCCGGAAAGCTTTGATGCGTATGTGCAGGCAACGTGCAATATGGCGGCATGCATCCTTGAGCTCAGGAGCGGGGTGATGCACGCAAGCATATTGTCCCAGGCACTCGACATTGAGCTTGCCTGCGTAAAGGATCTCATGGGGACGCTGAACCTGGCCAGAATGGACAAGCTGATGGATGAGCTCGGCATTGCATTGATAATAAAGAGCCTGAAGCAGAAGGAGGATATGCGGCTGGCGCACCTTCTCCTGGAAACCTTATACCCCGGGGAAGCGGAGCGCCGCCTCGAGTATCTCCGCCCGAAGCAACGCGCAAGCGAGGCGCCTGCCCCTCCCAGGCCTGTGGAC
>CAIXOA010000130.1 GCA_903920925.1 uncultured Microcaldota archaeon
GTGCAGTCCGACAAGCAGTTCGACTTGGTGGCCGCACTACTCCCGCTGAGGGACAGCAGGGGGGATACCCTTTCGCCCGATGCGATGCTCGAGCGCGCAAACGGCACGGAGTACTGGTCCTACAGGACTCCAGAGTGGCTGAGAACGAACTTTGCAGCACTGCCAGCTGCGGAGAGGGCATCGTCCTTCATCAGCCTGCCGGAAGCGCTGCAGGCGGAATACTGGAACGCCCATGCCGATGAGCGCGAGGACCTCTACAACGCGGCGAAGAGGGACAGGGCATGGAACGCTGCCCACGGCACCGATTTGAGGGGCCACAGCCGGAGAAGGGGCAGGACGACGATTACCACCTATCCAGTATGGGAATAATCAAAAAAAGGGCTGAACCCGGAGAGGTTCAGCCTTCCCTTATCTTATACATTTTGATTTCCTTATTTGGAGTCTCATACACCAGGTCGAAGCCAGGCAGGTTCCCCAACACAAACGCGTTATAGATGTTTGAGTCGTAGAACTTCCCCTTCCTGTCCCCCCAGCCGTCCGTAAGCACCCCGTTCTCCACCCACACCTTATCATGCGTATACAGGGCGGTGAAGACCTGCACTCCGTTGGAATCCGAACCCTCATAGGAGAGCATCGCCTTGTTCAATTTCAAGTCGCCGTTATCATACTTCTGGTCCAGGTAATACGTCCCAGTGACGTTGCTGCCGTCCGCAAGCGCAACTTGTGCGACGCAGTATGTGGGCGTTGGCGTCAGCTGGCTGGTTCCGGAAGACCCGGCGGTCCATTTCAATGCGAAGCCAACCGTCCCCGTCTTCCCGGAGAGGGAGGATATTGTGCATTCCTGCGCCTGCGTCCCGGAAGGCACATAGACCTGTTCCCAGAGGTGCTCGAATTCGCAGTATGAGTCGCCCGGGTTCTGGTTCACACTGGTCTCGTTGTCCCTTGCGCAGGAGAGATAGTTCAAAGCCCCGTATTTCCCCCCGAACGTCATCTTCCCGTTGGAGTTTATCTGCCCGAGAATCTCCTGGTCGAAGAACACGTATTTTGAGTCGTGGGAGAGCATGAAGCCCTTCAGGTCCTCCGGGCTGCCGTCTATGAAGTCGTGCGCCACCTCCAGAATCATCTCAAGCGAGGCGTGCTCGTTCCTCAGGACGGTGTTCCTCTGCGCGAAGTAGTTCGTCCAGTGGCCGTAGTCCCACCAGGAGGTGAAGCGCGCGTTCTCCGGGGTGTTCTGGTTCATCCACTCCATCGCGTCTATCCAATAATCGTCCACCCTCATCATGCACCTGTACTGCAAGGATATGGCCTCGTCCTGGCTCACTGAAGTTGGATTGCTTATGAGCGAATAGGCGCACACATTGGCATTATACTGATAATTGATGCCCTGGTCCGCAAATCCCACGGGGTCCCGTGCCGCAAGGCATATGGGGTCCTGGCTCGTCCCCATGGGGTCGAACTGCGCGCACACAGCGCGGAGCTTCGCCTGGGCGGCCATGGGGTTGTCCTGGAACCTCTCCTGGAACGATGTCACGAGAAGGGCCTTTGGCAGTCCGCCCACCGCGGTGAATTCAAAATACGCGAATACGGCGCCGAGGAGCACCAGCCCCATGAACGCATACTTGAGCGTCCTTTCCCGTTCCTCCGCCCCCATTTTCTTCGTCGCGAAGTCCGCGACGGCGAATGCCTCGCCGAAAACCACCCCAAGCGCCGCCGCCGTGGCGAATCCAAGGTAAACGGTGTACTTCGTCTTGAGCATCCCGACGATTGAGATGGGGAATATCAGCGCGATGAAGAGCAGCGGAAGCCCGATTTCCTTGACCGTTATTTTCCGGTAGAGGGAATATGCGAGCGCAACTATCGTGAGGAAGAATACCACGAGCAGCATGCTGTTCGACTTTTCCGTGTATGTTATCCCCGCGTTGAAAGCCGCGTTGACGAACCATACAGCTACCCCGAGCAGGATGTTCGTTATCGCGGACGGAATGGCGAAGAGCAGCGCGAGCGCCCCGTCAAACACCATCCCCACGAATCCGAGCGTCCCCTGGAACTCCGCCCCCGCGGTTCCCTGCTCCGCGATGGTCTTCTGCAGCGGGTTCAGGAATTTTGCGATTCCCAGCGAATTGCTGGCCAGGGAGGTTATCGCGCCCCCCACGGGCGTGAACGCGAACACCAGCAGCCCGACGAGCAGGAGCCCCCCGAGCGCATAGGTCGCCGCCTCCGCATCCTTGATCTTCTCCCTTATCGCCTCAAGCGCCACCGCGAACGCGAAAACGCCGAGGAGGCCGAGCATCGCGCCGCCCAGCACGCTCCCGAAGGAGAGCGCCCCGGAGACGTACGTTCCCTGCAATATCAGCGCAAGCACGGCGCCCGCCGCCACAATCGCATTGAGCACGAGGAACTCCCGGCTTTCCTCCTTCGTGATGAACGAGAGGAGCGCCTGCAGCGGGATAAATATCAGGAGCGCGGCGTATATCACAATGTACGAAGAGGAGCCAAGGATGCACGCCATGAACGCAAGCCCGGCCAGCCCGGCAAAGAGCCTGTCCTTCCTTTTGATTGCAAGCGCATACATCGCGAAGAAAAAGGCCAGCGCGAAGAACGCGTAGGGCTGGATTTCGCTCTCACCGGCCAGGGTTTTCATCAGGTACATCGGGATGAACGAGAACACCGCCGCGGCGATTATGCCGAATTCCCTCTTGTACTCCGCGGAGATGAACAGCGCGAAGAAGAACACCGCGAGCGCGGCGAGGACGGGCGGGAAGATGCCTCCAAGGTCCGAAAGCAGGTATTTCTCTACGGCCGCCCCGTGCGTATACAGGTCATATCCTATCGCCTCGGGATAAACCTTCAGCGGGACCGTCCTGTGGTTCACTTCCATCGGATACCATGCGGTTCCATCGTTGAGGGGCGCCCCCCCGTGCTCTATGACCAGGTGCGTCGCATACATGTAGTAATACGGGTCCAGCTCCATGAAGACTGGGCTGTAGGTCTGCAGCCTAATCCAGAAGCTCAATATCATCAAAAGCGCGAGCGCCAGCGATGGGAGCATCGCCTTCGGGTCCTTGGGAAATGTGAGCTGTTCCCATCCCTTCCCCTTCACAAAAAATGCGATCGCAATCAGGTAGAAAAGCCCGACAGAAGCAAGCGCAATCTCGTATGAGAAGCTCACGCCCGCAAGGAAAAGCAGGAATGAGATGAGCGCAGGGACGATTATCCCAATCCCCATCCCTATGCCCGCCTTGTCGAAGAGCGGAAGGTCCTTCTTTTTCAGCAGCCCCAGCGAGAAAACTATCCCGGGTATGAAAAATGCCACGAACATCACGAATAGCAGGTAGAATGGATTAAACTCTATCATGAGAATTACCCCGAAGTGATTTGGAGGAAAAAGGTTAAAAACCGGAGAGCAGCCCCGCTCACATGAACTGGTCTATCATGTTGTCGGGCACGGTCGCGCTGGAAGCGGCGACCATCTGCTGCGCCGCCCCGGAAACGCTCCCCTGCCCGAAGAGGTTCGGGGATTTCACCCCGGTGACAATCGCGGTCACGCGCACCCCCTCCATGAACGCAGTGGAGATCCTCGCGCCCATCTTCACGCTGGAATCCTCCGAAAAGCCCGAGGAGACGCCCTCGCCTATCTGTATCGCCTCGCCGAGGGTGAGCTTCTGCCCCGCCTCTATGTGTATGAGCGCACCCGTCGCGCCTTCATATTCCACGTCCAGCAGCGGGTGCTGAAGCGTGCTCGTGATCGCGTTCTTCACGAAGTCCGAGCCGTTCCCCTCGCCGATGGAAATCATGGCGAGCCCTCCGTTCTTCATCACGCTCATCACGTCCGCGTAATCCACGTTTATGAGCGACGGAAGGGTTATGGTGTCCGCAATCCCGCGCACCGCGCGCGCCGCCACCTCGTCCGCCAGCTCCAGCGCCTTGTTCAGCGGGAGGTTGGGCGCGTATCCCAGCAGCCTGTTATTGTCTATGACTATCACGGTGTCCGCCTCCTTCAGTAGCTCCGTCAGCCCCTCCCTCGCCTTCTTCACGCGCACGCGCTCTATGCTGAACGGAAAAGTGACGACGCCAATCACGATTGCTCCCTGCTCCTTCGCCACGCGCGCAAGCACCGGCGCGGAACCCGTCCCGGTCCCCCCGCCCATCCCCGCGAGTATGAAAACTATCTCGTTCTCCCCAATAAGTTCGCGGAGCTTGTCCAAATCCGCCTCGGCGCACTTCCTCGCAACGATGGGCTCACCCCCCGCGCCCAGCCCCCTCGTAATCTTATACCCGAGCACATGCTTCTTGTGCGCCTTCGTGATCCTGAGGTGCGCGGCGTCCGTGTTCACCGCAATGGTGGTCGCGCTTGTTATCCCCTGCTGCGTAATCCTGGAAACGGAATTGCATCCCGCGCCACCCGCCCCGATCACCGCGATTCTTACAATCGCAGGATCATGTTCCTTCCCGGCGCTTGCATTCGCAGAATCAGCCTTCCTTCCCTCCTCCACAACATCCTTCACGAGGTCGAGCATAAGAGCACCACTATAAGATGCGGGATTACATTTTTAATCAATTCTAAAAGCAGAAAATGAAAATAAAAATTAAAAGAAGGGGAACCCGAAGGTTCCCCCGTGCTGAAAAATTCAGCCGAGCATGTCGAGGTCGCCGCTGAAGGACGGGATTCCGGATTCCTGCGGCTCGTTCATTGCGTTCGAGCCGAGGATGGATGCGCCCTTCACGCCTGTGACGATGGCCACTATTTCCAGCTTGCCATCGTAGTTCTGCATGATCCTCGCGCCCCACTTCACGTTGGCCTCCGGGTCCATCTTCTCGGTGATGATTTCTCCTGCCTTTATCGCATCACCGAGGGACAGGTCCGCGCCTCCGGAAATGTGGATGAGCGCTCCCCTCGCGCCTTCGAAGTCAACGTCGAGCAGCCTGTTCTTTATAACAGCCTCGGCCGCAGCCGTGACCTTGTCAGTGCCCTTGCCCTCGCCGACCGCGATGAAGCCCACTCCGCCTCCCTGCATGATCGACCTCACGTCCGCGAAGTCTATGTTGATGAGGGACGGCTGTGTTATCGTCCAGACCAGGCCTGAGATCGCCCTTGCGAGAATCTCATCAGCAACCGCGAACGCCTCCGTCATCGGAAGGTTCGGGACCAGCTGCACGAGCCTGTTGTTATCAAGGATAATCACAGAGTCGCAGTACTGCCTGAGCTTGTTTATGCTCTCGTCGGCCTTCTTCCTCCTCGCCCTTTCCAGCGCGAACGGGTAGGTCACCATCGCGACGGTAATCGCGCCCTGCTCCTTGGCAATCTGCGCCACAATGGGTGCCGCACCGCCTCCGGTTCCGCCTCCCATGCCTCCGCAGATGAACACGAGGTGCGCGCCTTCAAGCTCCTTTTCGATGAGGGCCCTGTCGACCTCCGCGGCCTTGGCACCCATCTCAGGGTAGCCGCCCGCGCCGAGGCCTTTCGTTATGCTCCTCCCGATAAGGACCTTCTTGGCCCTCTCGTGTATCTGGTTGAGGTGCTGCTTGTCCGTGTTTACGGCCACCAGCTCGGTCCCCTTCACCCCGGCCTTTATCAGCCTGTTTATGGTGTTGTTTCCCGCGCCGCCAACCCCGACAGTCACTATTTTGATGCTATCGGAGCCCATGTCCTCAGTTTCCGCCGCTTTCGGGGCGGACTCTCCCACGACAGATTTTATAAGGTCGTCCATATATATTCACCTTGTGGAAAAGTTGTCGCTCGCAATCTTTAAATAGTTTCAATTCTCTGTCGTGAGGTTCTCCATCACATTTGTTTACTCCCGTCCACTTATTTTTGCCGCACCGAAGATAACCATATAAATGTATTTACTGCATGTATTCACCATGTGGCCGCACCCCGTAACCAGATGGCACAATTCCGCCATATGGGCGGCCCCATGGTGAACAGCATGGTCCGCGTAATAACCATCCGCGATGACGTTTACGCGCAGCTCAGCGACCTGAAGATAAAGAACGGGATGAGTTTCAGCCAGGCCATAGACCTTCTTCTCAAGGAAAACAACGTCCGCAAGAAAGGCCTGCTTGATTTTGTGGGAGTGATAGGCGAGGGGGACATAGACAGGAACGCGTCCATGTTCGCCAGGAAGGGGTGGAAGCATGACGAAGATATGCCTTGACACCGACATTGTGCTTGATTTCCTGAAGGGCCACAAGGCTGCCGTGGCGAAGATTAGCCACTACATTCCCAACGACGAGCTGTCCATCACCTCGCTCACGTTCTTCGA
>CAIXOA010000131.1 GCA_903920925.1 uncultured Microcaldota archaeon
AACCGTGCTCTGCTGTTCCGATTCAAGGGTAGACCCGGTGAAGATGTTCGACGCCGACCTGGGCGAAATATTCGCCATAGAGTCCGCGGGCAACATAGTGGACGACATCGCGATAGGCAGCATAGAATACGGCGCAGGCCACCTGCACACGCCGCTCCTGATGATTCTCGCGCACGAGAAATGCGGTGCGGTGACCGCGTGCTGCACCGGAGGCCATTGCGAGGGCCACATAAAGGACATAGTCAGGATGATTGAGCCGTCCGTGGTGGGCGGAAACGTCGAGGCGAGCACGGACAGGAACGCAAAGGCCATGAAAGAGTGCATCCTCCACGGGAGCGAGGAGGTGCGCCGCCTTTTGAAGGGGGGCAAATTAAAAATAGTCGTCGTGAAGTATATGCTTGAGAGCGGCCAGGTAAAAATCCTGGAGTGAAGGAAAATGGCTGGAGAAAAGGAATACGAACTGAAAAAGACGGTGCGCAAGCTGAAGGCGTTCAGCGGCAGCGGCACCCAGCTCATTTCCGTCTACATCCCGTCCGGCTACCCGATACACGAGACCGGAGGAAAGCTCAGGGAGGAGCTCTCCCAGGCTTCGAACATCAAGTCCAAGCAGACGCGCACCAACGTCACGGACGCATTGGAGAAGATAATCAACTACATGAAGATGTTCCGCAAGACGCCGGACAACGGGATAGCGATTTTCGCAGGAAACGTCTCCGACAACCCGGCAAAGACCGACATCCAGCTCTTTTCGCTCGAGCCCCCGTCCAAGCTGAACGTCTCAATCTACCGGTGCGACGCCCACTTCTTCCTCGAGCCGCTGGAGCGCATGATTGAAACAAAAGATGCATACGGCATCATCTCGCTGGACGGGAGGGAGGCGACGCTCGCCATCGTAAAGGGCACGGACATCCAGATCGTGAAGAAACTCATCTCACACGCGCACGCAAAGGTGCGCAAGGGAGGCCAGTCCGCAAGAAGGTACGAACGCCTCATCGAGGAATCAATAGAGAAATACTACAAGCGCGTGGGCGAGGCCGTTGACGAGCATTTCCTCGGCAGGGTGAAGGGGATACTCGTGGGCGGCCCGGGCCCGACGAAGGAGTTCTTCGTGAAGATGTCCCCGTTCAACTACCAGCTCAAGATCCTCGGGGTCGTTGACACGGGCTACACGGACGAGTTCGGCATAAGGGAGGCCCTTTCAAAAGCGGAGACCATACTCGCCGGGCAGGAGGCGGTGCGCGAGCGCGCCCTTGTTGAAAAATTCATAAAGGAGGTCGTGAAAGAGGGGCTCGCCACCTATGGGCTCAAGCAGACGATGGATGCAATCGAAAGCAAGCAGGCCGAGACGGTCCTCATCTCCGAAGGGCTGGAGTTCCAGATGGTCGAATGGAAATGCTCCTCCTGCAGCGAGGCGGCCTCCAAGCCCACAAAAGAGGAGCCCAAGCCCATAAAATGCCCCAAGTGCGGCTCGGAGATGGAAGTGATGGGCGTCGTCCCGCTGATTGATTATCTTATAGAGAATGCAGAAGAAAAGGGGATAGCGATAGAAGTAATCTCAACAAACACGGTGGAAGGCAACCAGTTCCTCCAGGGTTTCGGAGGCATAGGCGCCTTCCTCAAGTACAGGACTAATTACTAGTTCCGTTGGATGCGTTGGAGCCCGCCCTTGTCCCGTTCGTAAGGCCCTGCCAGACATGCTCGACCGCAGACTGGTTCACTGAAGCCGCGGTCTGGTTGGTCTGATTGGCCGCCTGCTGGCTCCCCGCGCTTATGCTGCATCCCATGTAAGTGTAGTTGTCGTTCATCCCGACCACGAGCTCGTTCTCGAACACCATGGTCTCGTTCGCATTCCTCACATAAAATATGGATTTGCTCAGGTTTCCGCGGGCAGCGTCTATCTCGGAAAGGCACTGGGACAGCGCAAGCGTCACCGGGTTATCGCCTTCCGTATCCCCAATCCTGAGGCACTCGGTGTCAAGGGAATATATCTCCTTCCTCTTCCCGCCGAGGGCGCTGCTGAATGCCATGTCCGCGTTGCACTGCATTATGTTCCTTTGCGTGGTTATGTTGGCCCCGCGCAGGTCCATTACGAAGAATACCTCGTCCGCCCCGGCGAGATTGTGCGTGAAATCCCCTATGTAGGCCTGGCCCTTCCCGGCCCAGGGGTCAACCGGAGCCTTCGGCTGGTTCAGGTAAATGAATGCTCCAACCACCGCCGCAAGAATTATTATCGCGCCAACGGCAACCGCCTTCGTGTTCACTGTATCACCCAGTCACTGCTCTGGTTCTGCGCGGTGCCCTGCCCTGCGGGCGCCTCAAGGCCAACCCCGAGCATCGGGGCGAACCCGCACTCCTTGAAGAACATCTCGTCTCCGTAGAACGTCGCGCTGTCCACGAACACCACGGAGAACTCCGGCTTTGTCTGCACCGATGAGTATCTCAGTGTGATTATCGGCTCGTCCACCTTGTCGTAGCACCCGCCGAGCGTCGTGTTCTCGCTTGTTATGCAGTCCCCGTCCGTCTTCTGGTATATGCTCACCGTTCTCGGCGCAAGGGACGAGGCGATCTTGGCGGCGCAGCCTTTCATGTCCGCCACCGCACCCGCGCTGACGCCCTGCGTCTCTATGAGCACGCTCGCATGGTCCACAGGGCCCAGCGAGGACTTGAACTCGTTGAAGTCCGCACCCGAGGACGAGCTCTTGAGAGTGAAATATACGCCTGCGGAAACTATCCCTACCATGAGAAGGCCCGCGCCCAGTATGGCGAACCCCATGAACATCACGTTCCTCTTCCTGAACCTTGTGGACATGCTTGCGAAAACGAAAAGGAATGCGAACGTGAGGAGGGACGCCAGGGAGAAGAACGAGACCGCGGACAGCATCAGCGGCGCATATCCCGCAAACTGGCCCTTCTCTGTCCTGTCCATGGGGCTTATGGTCACCGCCAGGTTCTCCAGCCCCTCATTGGTCTTCCTTCCCGCAGCCTTGAACGGGCTCATGTACGCGGTCCCCTGCTCCACCTGCTGCACCATCGGCTCGGCAGTATCGGTGATGTTCTTGTAATCATTCGTGATCTCGATGTACCTCTCGGGCGTTAGCCCCCTCACGAACCCGCGGTCAAGGGCGTCCTTCCTAGCGGTCAGCGAAGCCGCCGCCGCGGTCTGCTCGTCGTTCAGGCTGGAGGTTTCCAATATGAAAAGGGAAAGCGACGCCTCGGCCTCAGCCTTCTCCGTGTTATTATAAATTGCCCATTGCGCCGGCACGGCCGCCTCTAGGGTGCCTGTCTTCGCCCTCAGTTCGTCCAGCGAGGCGTTTATCTGCGAGAAATTCCCCGCCGCAAGGTCCGCGTCCGTCTTCGTTATGAGTGCGTCCACCCTGTCAACATAATTGCTCATGGTGCTGTTTGAGACCACGACCAGCAGGTCCCTCGCCTCGGCCACGGCCTCCTTCGACCTGTTCTTCTGCGGATCATAAATTGAATGGTAATATGTCTTCTGCGCGTTGTCCGTCGCCATCCCGAGCCTCGCCACCGCCTCGCCGCTCATCCTCGTGCCCTGCGCATTGTAGTCCCCGAGGAGCGCGGTCTTCTCAAGCAGTGCATCTATCTTCGAGTTGGCGCTTGCCAGAAAGCTCTCGTTTATCACTATCCTGGGGCACAGCCCGAAGCAGTCCGAGCACTTCTCCCCTCCCTGGGGCAGCCTGAATTTTGTCCCTTCCAAATCCTTCTCGTAGTTGCCAAAGTTCCCCATGATGCTCTTTATCTCCGTGAGGCTCGCATAGATGTTGTTTGAGTTCAGGCCGTCCATAAGGGCGAAAATCCTGTTCATGCCGTTGTCCATGCCGGTGTCCGCAAATGCGAACTTCTCCACAGCCGGCACGAGGTCCCTCGGGTTGCTGCACCCCAGCGCGTCCCCGTACTCGTCGCACAGCATCATCGCCGCATAGATGCAGTTGGTCTCATTGGTGCACGGGAAAACATTCAGGTAAAGGCTGTACTTGCACACGGCTTCTTCTACTCCGACCTTTTTGTCCATGCCTGGCAGCGTTATGCTTATGTTGTGGTAAAAATCCCCGTTGTTCCTGCTCGCGTCGTACGCCTCAAGGTCGCTTCTCAGCGCACTGATATCGCCCTGGGACGGGTAATAGAGTTGCGAGAAATGCACCATCAGCACGTGCGAGATCACGGATGAGTCCGACATGAGGTTCCCGCCGTTGTCGAGCAAAATCATGGGGCTGTCGCCCACATAAACTAGGGTATAGACGGAGCCGTCCGCGGTGAACGTCTCCTCCTTGCTCATGCTCTCCCCTGGCTTCAGGTACTGGGAGAGATCCGCACAACTGGCTACGGAGAGAATGAACAATAATCCTACTAGGAGGCTGGTGGTCGGTCGCATGCCAAACTATTCCTCTTGATTGTTTAAAAACCTTCCCAATTCCTGCGCCCCTCACTTCTCCCGTTCAACGATGTAGTCCCCGAGGGAATCCATCAGCTCCCTTCCCTCCGCCCGCTTCAGCAGGCGCAGGGAGCCCTTCGCCTCCTTCACAAGCCTTTCCGCATAATCGGACGCATATTTTATGGAGCCGTATTCCTTCGCGAGCGCAATCGCCTCTTTGATGTCCTTCGCGCTTTTTTTCTTTTTCCCAAGGAGCGCCACCACCTTTTTCCGCACGCTCTCCGGAGTGTTCGCAATCAGGTGAATCGTGATGAGGGACCTCTTCCCCTCGTCTATGTCCTCCCCTATCTTTTTCCTGTATTTCTTCGGGTCCGCAGTCAAGTTCAGGACGTCGTCCTTTATCTGGAATGCGAGCCCTATCCTCTCCCCGAACTCCCTCAGCGCGGCCCTCTCCTCCTTTTCCGCATCCGCGGAATATGCCCCAAGCTCGCACGAGGCGCCGATGAGCGCCGCTGTTTTTCCACCGGCCATCTTCATATACTCCTTCTCGCTTATGTCGAACCTGTTCTCCCTGTACCAGTTGAGCTCTATGCCCTGCCCCTCCGCGACCCTGCGGAAGGCATCAATCATTATCATACCGCCGCCTTTGAGCTTCTCGGGCCCGGCTTTCTTCATCAGCGAGACCCAGACAATGTTGTAAAGAGCATCGCCCGAGTTTATCGCAATCGGGATGCCGTATTGCGTGTGCACGGTCGGCTTCCCCCGCCTCATCGGCGAGGAATCCTCTATATCATCATGGATGAGGGTGAAATTGTGGAACAGCTCTATCCCCACCGCAAAAG
>CAIXOA010000132.1 GCA_903920925.1 uncultured Microcaldota archaeon
CGCCGCCGGAATTGTGATGTTGTCGTCCAGCGGAAGAGGAAGGGATTCCGCGATTGCGCAAACCAATGCGAGCGGGATTGCCGCCGGTCCTATGAAGATATACGCGGAAAGGGAGCCGATGAAGAAGGCGAGGCTTCCCTCGAAAGTCTTGTTCTGGTTGTAGGGGATGCGGAACCTTCCCTTCTTGCCGAAAACAGAGGAGAGGGAATCCCCGAATGCGAGGACACAGATTGCGGCGGAGAGGGCGTTCGGGTCGCCTATTGCGACTGAGGCAAGAAGGATTCCGAACGCATACCAGGCGGAGCCGAAGCCGGGGACTCGCACCCCCTCCCGCTCGAAGTTGTCGATGAACCAGCTCACGAAGGGAAGGCGCACGGCGCGGAGGACGAGGTGCATCGCCAACAGCCCGGCGAGTATGCCCGCGAAAAGGATTATCTCGAGGATGTGCCTGCCTAAGAAATGCAGGATGAGGAGGAAGATTATCCCGATGGCGATGTGTATGAGCTTCCTACTTCCTTCTTTCAACAAAAGCACCCCATATCAGGTCCGCAAACTGGTAGGCGATTGGAGCGAGGACCAGCGCGGCGGCAAGGTCCTCAAACGTATGGACTCCTAGATAGAAACGGGTGTATGCCACCAAAAGGGCGAAAAGCCAGTAGAACGGGAAGGAGCGCTTCCCTATGAAGGCAATCATCAATGTGAAGGCGATGGCGGCGTGGCCGCTCGGCATCGAATAATCGAGCGGGCAGGGAATAATTGAACCTGAGGAGAGGCAGGGGCGTGGCTCCATAATTATGCTCTTGGCCGAGAGCGCAATCAACCCCGCAATCAGGAGAGCGAGCACTATCTTGCCCCTTTTTTCCCAGCGGGGCTCGGTGAAATAGACGGCTATGCCTATTATTGCGAAAAATGAGTATGGATTGTCGAGTATCTGCGCAAGGTAAAGGAAAGCCTGGCTTATGTCCATACTAATTCACCTTGTGACCACACCCCAGGGCCATCCATGCAAAATTCGCCATGCAGGTGGTCATAAGGTGAATATCACAACGGGCTTATGCCGGAAAAGATATAAAAAAGCGCCATGCTGGCGAGCGAGAGGAGTGCGAAGTACTTCATGAAGGAGGAGGAACGGCCTTCCGCGTATGAGATGAAGGCGGCGGAGAGGAATGCATAAATGGCGAGATAGGAGATGGCTGCGGAGCCGATTCCCGCGGGGGAAGCCGCGCCGTTGAGGGTTGCGATTTCAGAAGAGAGGGTGAGCGTGGAGCCTATTATGAAGGGGATGAGGAGCGCGCCGAAAATGAGTGTGTATTTCTGCATGGAGAGGAGGGATTCGCGCTCCCTGCGCATCTCCAGTGCGGAGAGGATATCCTCGGCAATCAGGGAAAGGTAGCGGGAGATGTCGTGCCCTGCGCTCATCGCATGCCCCAGGAAGGTGGAGAAGCGCTTAAGGAGAAGGGAGCGGTTGCGCTTCCAGAGGTCTTCGAGGATACTTTCCTGTTTTACATTGGCCTTGGCCTGCTTCAGGGAGATTAGAAGCTCCCCGCTGAGGGGCGGCACGGAATATTTGGACATGGACGAGAGGAGGGGTTCGAGCCCCCTGCCCGGAGGCTGGGAGGATAGCGCAAGCACCGCGTCCGGTAGCGCCGACTCCAGCTTTTCCCTTTTCTGCTCCCGGAGGTAGCGCGGGTAGGCGTAGGCAGAGCCTGCGGCGAGCAGGATTACGAAGACAGGGAAGCGCGGGAGGCCGGAGGACTGGAGGGCAACGAAGAGGAGAAGGACTGCGAACATCGGCGCGATGATGGAGAAGGAAACCCTCGGGGAAAAGAAGGAGGGCTGGAAAAGGGAGGCGGAGATTATGAGGACCAGGGCGGAAATGGCGGGAAGGAGGATTAGCAGGAATACGGGGATTGTTTCTGGCTGGAGGGCGGGAATGGGCGAGAAGCTTCCGAGCGATGAGAAAAGTATGAGGAAGGATGGGAGCACCACAGCGATTGCGATGAAAACCAGCGAGAGGAGGGCCTGCTTGGAGGAGGCGTCCTTCATCGCGTGCTTCTGGAGGGAGATGAGGTCGTCGGAGGCGCGGATCAGTTCCGCGCCCGATTTCCCCTTCTCGTAAGCCGCGGAGACTCCGAGCAGGGCGCGCTTTATCGGGATGGACTGCAGAGCCTCCGCAAGATGGGAGAGAGAGGCGGGGATGCCTGCGCCCCTCCTCATCTCCTTTTCCATGGACTGGAATTCCTGGGCGAGGGGGGTGTTTCCCTTGGATATTATGGAGAGGGATTCCGCGAACGGGACGTTCAGCTCCAGAAGCATCCCGAGCATGCGCAGGGAGAAGGGGAGCTCTGATTCCATGAGTGAGATGCGCCGGAGGAAGAGGATGCGGGGGATGCGGAGCAGGAGAAAAAATAAAAGGGCGAACGAGAGGAAGAAGGCGGCTATTGCGATTGGGTCTGGAAGGAAGAACAGCGAGATGAGGAAGGAGAGGGAGAACGAAAGCAAAAGGGAGAAGGAGGCAAACCTGCCTGGCTCGATTCCGATGCGCTCAGCGAATTTCAGGGAGTTGCTCCTGAGCGGGATGGACGGAAAGGCATCCGCGATTGAGGCGAAAAGGCTATTTGCCATAGAATTTCCCCTGGTATTCTTCGAAAAATTCTCCGAACGGGCGCTTCTTCTTTAGGAATGTTTCTCTCTCTTTCAGCTCCTGGGCGATTTCCTTCCCGCTGAGGCCCAGTGAATCGGAGATTGTTGAGAGGAATTCCTCCGTGCCTTTTTCCTTCCAGGAATCCGAAGCCATGTCATAGGACAGGACCGCCTTTTTGGAAGGGCCGTAGCAGAACTCCACCATCCTGCGCACCTCCGTGTTCTTTCTCTTCTTCGGGTCGTAGTGGAGCATCCTCCTCTGCACGACAATCGCGTCTATGCTGTTGAAATCCGCCTCGCTCACGCCGAAGAATTTTAGGCGGCGGAGCGTCTCCTCCGCGCTCTGGGCGTGGAATGTGGCGTAGCAGCCGCGCGCCTGGCCGCCGAGAAGCGCGTCGAAAAGGGCGCCCACCTCCTCCGCGTTCCTCACCTCGCCCACTATGAGGCGGTCGGGGCGCATGCGGAGCGTGTCGTAAACGAGTTCGCGGAGGGAGACGCCCATCTCATCGTTCGCGACGAGGCGGGCCTTATGCGGATGGGGGATGTTTATCTCCGGGCTTTCTTCGGTGATTACGATGCGCTCGTCAGCGGGGACAAATGAGAATAGGGAATTGAGGGTTGTGGTCTTTCCGCTCGCGGTGTTCCCGGAGATTATGAGGGACATGTCCGCCTGCATGAGGAGGGAGAGCAGGGCGATTGCGCGGGAGGGGAAGGCGCCGCTTTCCACGAGGTCGGAGGGCGAGAAGGGGGTGTCTGTGAAGCGGCGGATTGTGAGCTCGCCTTCGGAGAGGGGGGGCAGGGAGGCGTGGAGGCGGGAGCCGCCCGGGAGAATCGCGTTCATCTTGGGGCGCTGGAGGGTGATGCGGCGGCCGATGTTCTTCCCCATCTTGTTTATCACGTCCGTAAGCGCATCAATGGAGGTGAACTGGGCGTTCACGCTCTTCCAGCCCTCCCTCCTTATGTAAACGTAAGCCGGCTGGTTTATGCCGATTATGCTGATTTCCTCTATGGACGGGTCTTCGAGAAGCTTGTCCAGGAATGCGAAGCCATAGGTGTGGAGGAAGCACATCTCCGGGAGGTAACGGGCCTGGTCCTTGTCCAGGAAGATGCCCTCGGACTGGGCGGTGCGGAGAACGATGGACCTGATGGAATTGAGGACATCCTCCCTGGAAGAGAAATCCCTTGAGCGGGCCTCGTCCCGGAAATGCGCCTCCACCCTGGAGACGAGCCCTTCCTCCTCTTCGCTGAGCCTCGGAAGGCTTATCCTGTATTCTCCCTCGTCACTTATTTTCCATCCCAGCATCAAACTCAACCTCGTCTCCCGGAGAGAAGAACTCCCCGGCATTAATGTCGGTTTCCAGAAGGTAGCGCGCGGCTTTGGAATTCTTGTGAAGCAGCTGGAAGGGGCTTATGCGCGCCTTTTCGAGCACCTTTTTCTCCTTGCTTATGTAAATGGCATAGAACGGGAAAAATACGAAGAGGGAATGGATTGGGTGGACGGCCTCCTCGTGGAAATCGAAGAGGATGGAGACGGGCTTGGAACGGAACATCAGGCCGCGGATTTGCGGGAGGAGTGAGAAGGCGGCAAGGGCTTCGGTTTTTGCGCCGTTGGTTTTGTTCATCACAATCATTTGCCAAACCTGCGCCTTGTGTTTTCGTAGAACCGGAGGGCCTCCAGGAAATCATCCTTCGTGAAGTCGGGCCATAGCTTTTTGGAGAAGTAAATCTCGCTGTACGCGGTCTGCCAGGGAAGGAGGCCGCTGAGCCTCTGCTCGCCGGAGGTGCGTATCACCAGGTCAGGGTCGGGTATGCCGGCGGTATAGAGATGGGAGGTGATGGATTCCTCGTCTATTTCCTTCTTTCCCTCATGCAAAGCGGCGTTCACCGCATCCACTATCTCGGACCTCCCCCCGTAAGCGAGCAGCAGGTTGAGCTGGTAGTCCTTCTTGTCCGCGGTCAGTTTCTCCACTTCGCGGAAAAGGGCCTGGACCTCCTTTGGAAATAGATTGGTGCGGCCGAGGAAACGGACGCGCACGCCGTATTTCTCCCCCTCGCCCCTCCGCTTGACCGCCTCGACAAGGTTGCGCTGGAAGAGGCCGAAGAGCTTCCTTATCTCCTCGGGGTCGCGCTGGAAGTTCTCGGTGCTGAAGCCCCACATGGTGAGGATATGCACGCCTTCCTCCCTGCACCACTTCGCGGCGTCCGCAATCTTCTCTATGCCTATGCGGTATGCCTCCTCGCGGCCTATGCCATGCTGTTCGCCCCATCTGCGGTTTCCGTCGGGAATTATCACTATGTGGTCGGGCTTTGCGCTTTCCATGGGCTTACCACTTCTTCATGTGCAATACGAAGTCTATGAGGCGGTTGGAGTATCCCCACTCGTTGTCGTACCAGGAGAACACCTTCACGAAATTCCCGGTTGCGCTTGTGAGCAGCGAGTCCACGACGGAGGAATGGGGGTTCCCGATTATGTCGCAGGAGACTATGGGGTCCTCGGTGTACTGGAGGATGCCCTTCATGGGGCCCTGCGCGGCCGCCTTGAGCGCGGCGTTGACCTGTTCTTTCGTAACTTCCTTGTTCAGCTCAACGGAAAGGTCAACGAGCGAGCCGTCGGGCACGGGGACGCGGAGCGCTATGCCGTCCATCTTCCCCTTCATCTCGGGAATAACCTCCCCGATGGCCTTCGCGGCGCCGGTGGTGGTCGGGATTATTGAAACCGCGGCCGCGCGTGCGCGCCTCCAGTCCTTGTGGCTACCGTCAACGACGTTCTGGTCGTTGGTGTAGGCGTGGATGGTGGTCATGTAACCCCTCTTCACGCCGAATGAGTCCACGAGCACTTTCAGGACCGGGGCGAGGCAGTTCGTTGTGCAGGAGGCGAGCGAAAACACCTTTGCGTTCCTGTCCGCATGCTCCATGTTCACGCCCGGCACCACGGAGGGGCAGCCCTTCGCTGGCGCGGAAATCAAAACGCGCTTGGCGCCGGCCTCCAGGTGCTTGCCTGCTTCCGAGGCGTCCTTGAATATGCCGGTGGATTCTATCACGACGTCCACATTGTGCGCCTTCCACGGGATTTTTGCCGGGTCGGTTTCGCGGGTCCAGGGGATTTCGTATCCGTTTATTATGATGGACTTGTCCGTGGCTCTCACGTCGCCCTGGAACGGGCCCATCACGGAGTCGTATTTGAGGAGATGCGCATTCACGAACTGGTCGCTGCGGTTGTTTATCTGCACGATTTCGAACTGCTTGCCGACAAGCCCGCGCTCGAAAGCGGCGCGTACGAACATCCTCCCTATCCTTCCAAACCCGGAAACCCCTACCCTCATTTCAACACCTGATTTGAGAGTATAATATTGGGAAAATTTTATAAGCAGATTAGCGGGATGCCTTCCAGTTGGCGAGTATCATCTCGGTGAGGCCCGGCGTGAGGAATTTGGTCTCCATCAGCAGGAGCGAGTAGCCGAGGTATGAGGGGTTGGTGAAAACGAGCGCGGCCGACATCTCGGAGATATCCGGGTTCATCTCCTCCGGCTTGCATGGGAAGCTGAATAGCGCGTATTCCCCGCCTTTCGAGGTTTTCGCGATTATGTAGCGCTCCGGCCCGGGCATGGCGTCCACTATGGAGTCCGGCTCCATGAACAGGTCGAGCACAGCCTCGTCATCCGCCCTGGAGAGCGGGAGGCTTGCCCCGCGGATCAGGTCGATTGCCCGCGCCCTCCACCTTTGCTGCTCGGGGCTTGGCGCATTTTCCGGCTGGGCGATTGCGGCGTCCACCGCTTTTCCCGGCATCATCTCAAGGGTGTCGGAATGGGATTCACCGCGCTCCCCCGTGTGAACCTTGGATTTCCCCACGGGCTTGACGAACACCGTCACATCTCCCCCGGAGGCGAGGTGCATCTTCTTCCGCGCATAGGCGCTCTGGATTTCCGTGAGCATCGTGCCCTCCGCACCGGAAGAGAGGTGCTCCTCCATCGCCTTCCTTGCGGCGTTCCAGTCCTCCGCGTCTGTCACCAGGTAATGCCTGCTTCCGCTCTGCACAAGTATTGCGATGCTTTCACCGAAAACAGCCTCTTCCGGGGAGGCCGTCGAGTTGCCCATTATTCCGTAGGCAAATTTCCTCACCTCGTCAAACTTCTCCTCGAGGGCCTGCTCCGCGCCGGAAGGGAGTGCCGCCTCGCGCGGCGGCTCGGCTTCCGAGGGAATTTCATCGCGGGCCTCTTCGGCAGGATGCGCGGTTTCCGGAAGGGCCGGGGCCGGAGGCCTGGCCGGGAATTCGAATTGCACGGGGGGCTGCCGCCCGGCATCGGCCATTGCGGGAGCCTTGGCCCCGGCTTCCTGGATTGCGGGTGCCGCTGCTTCCGCCTTCTCCCGGGGAGGCGGGGATGCGAAAGGCTCGGGGAGGCGGGCGGATGAGGATGGTGTTTCCACCTGGCGCGTGTCCTCGAACACCTGGAATGTGTTTTCCATCGGGCTGAGCGAGAAGCCGGCAACCCTTCCCTCCGGGGGCTGGGGCTTCACCAGATAATAATATATTTTCCTTCCGTCCGGATATGCAACTGCCATGAAGCGTGCGGTGTCCGCATAACCGAGCATCGCCGGGCACTGGTCTGCGAGCGTGGACGGGTGGACGGGGGTCATGATGAGGCGCATTCCCTTCACCCCGTCCTGCGTGAGCTCAACTTCGAGCCCCTTGAAAACGAATCCTGTCTTCGGGTTGCTGAAGGATCTCCTGAGCTCATCGGCGTTGTCTACTTTCTGGCGGCCCTCCAGGTCCTCCAGGGTGATGCCGAGCATGTTTGCCATAATACGCCTTTCCGGCACCGGCCCCCCCTCGCCCGCGGCTTCAGGCACGGCGGGCGCAACGGGCTGCGGAGCAGGCTGCAGCATCTCCGGCTTCCCTGGTTCCGCGGGCCCCTGAGCCCCGTCCGCAGGCGGGGTTGCCACCTTCTTCACCGGGGCTTTCCCGCGGAATACGGACTGAAACCCGTCTTCCTGGCCCTGGGTGAGGATGGGAAGGTCTATCACCGGCGCGGAGCCCGAGGAAGGCTTCATTTCGTCCAGGTGCGAAAGGGTCGAATCCGTCGCGGGATACCTGCTGCAGAGCAGGTTCAACATCCGCTCTATCTCCGCGGTGGCGAGGTAGAGGTGCCGGTACTCGCCTGGCCTGCCCGCCAGGGTTATGCTCCTCCTTCCTGTGATGCAGCTGTAGAATTTTATGTCAGGTTCGGTGGCTTTCTCCAGGGTGCCGAGCACGGAGATCGGCGCGTTGGAGAGGAGGAAGCGCCTCCCGACGGGCTCGTTGCAATAGAGGACTGCCACGCTAAGGTGGAGGTCGGTGCCGCCTTCCGGATGGTTGAATCTTGCGGACGGGGCGAATTCGGAAACCCATATGAGCGACTCGCGTATGGCGTCTATGTCAACGGGCTTGCCGTTCGAATCGCATACGAAGTGGGCGAGGCGGTCCTCCTCCACCACCGCGTTCCGGAGTATGTTCTTGGCGTATGTGACAACCTGGCCGCCCCTGATGGAGAGGTTCGCTATTTCCCCCTGCGTGAGCCTTGCCTCCTGCACCCTCTTCAGGGTGAGGTCCGCCACGCCTTCGTGCGAAGTGTATTGGCCAGTCCTGTCCGGAGGGGGCCTTGCGGAGACCCTGAACCTTTGCGTATGGGTCTGGCTGAGCGGTTGGGCTGGGGGCTTATTGATTACTCCGTCATTCGGCATGTTGTTCATTATAAATGTGTCAATTTATGTTTTAATATCTATGCTTTTTGCCAGAATGGGATGGGGATGGGCCCGAAGGGAATCGAACCCCTGGTCTCTACCATGTCAGGGTAGCGTCTTACCATTCGACTACGGGCCCTAATCGAAGAATTATTGTAATATAACGGCGCAAATGATTTTAAACGGTTTGGGGTCATCGGCCGGTAAAGACCTCGACTTCCACAGCCGAGCCCTTTCTGAGCCTGAGTTCTCCCATGAGGTAAACAGGCGCTATTATCTCTATCACGGAAAGGCCATGTTGCGAGCGCCTGGGGAATATCACGGCGCCGTCTATCCCGCCGACCCTGCACACATATGCGTCTATCGGGCCGTAGGAGCTTTTGCCCCGGGTGAAGCCGGATATGCGGATGGCCCTGATGGAACGGAGCTCCACCCTTTTTTCCACGAATTCCGGAAGAAGCTCGAGGTTGAGCGTGCCCGGATATGGGACGAAACCGAGTTTTTTGCCGATCCGGCTCCTGTAGCCGGGGAGGGACATGTAAAACTTCCCCTCCCGGAACCCGGTCACGACCTTCCCCCTGAGAAGCATATGCCCCGGCTCCAGAAGGCGCTTGAGGAGGAGGAACCGCTCCTTCAGGGCCGCGAGGCCGGAGGGGGTTACCATTATCGTGCCGCCCGCCCTGTCCACAAGCCCGCCCCTCTCAAGGCTGCGCAGGCGGACGGATGCGTTCTGCTGGCTCATCCCCATCATCGAACCAAGCTCAACGGTCGTGAGGCGGATGGGCGTGTGTAGCGCGCCTTTCTTCGCGAGAAGCAGCAATAGTTCGTCCATACCTATTCGGTTGGCGCGGGAAATCTTTTTAAATACAGAAGCAAAATGCAACTTGGTGATGGATTGTTACAGTCAATAGGCGACGCTCTCGAGCACTTTTCAAGGGACCCTGTCGCATTCATGGTCCCAACCCTCCTCTATCCGCTCTTCCTTCTGATAACACTTGGGGCGTTCCTTGGGATTCTGTTCATACTGTTCATGGTGCTCACCCTCGTCGGGATAGGCGGGGACATCATGCTCTATGCGCTGGGCGGGGTGGGCGCCCTGCTGGCGCTCGCCTATATGCTGCTCTCGGCCGGATACAAGGGCGCGATGGTGGCGGAATACAACAACGCCTCGGATAAGGGGGAGGTCGGGCTGATACACTTCATGAGGTACGCGCTCGCCAACTCCGGGAGCCTGTTTGTGATTTCTATTGTGAAGATGGCCATCACCGGGTTCATCGTGATGCCGTTCGTTCTCATTTACTACTTCCTGCTGACGGGCCTGTGGGAGGGATGGACCTACATATTCGGGATAATCGCACTCTTCTTCGTCTTCATAATAGAATTCCTCTTCGCGTTCTCCTTCACCGCATACGTTGTGAGGAAGGTCTCGCCAATCACGGCGATGATAATCTCTTTCAACTTCATAAAGGAGAAGAACGTCAAGGCGCTGCTTGTGTACGGGTTCTACGGGCTTGCCGCGCTGAGCACCCTGGTGCCGATACTGAACATAATAACATACCTGGTGTTCTACCCGATAGCCTACACTTCACTTGTCCTTTTCTTTAAGCAGAGATAGGGCTTTCTCCGCTGAAACCGCGGCGATTGAGCCGTCGGAAGCGGCGGTGCTTATCTGGCGGAGCGGGGTTGCCCGGACATCCCCCGCGGCATAAACACGCGGAACGCTGGTTTCCATCCTTTCGTTCGTGGTTATGAAGCCGCCCTTGTCCAGCTTCAGTTCCCCGCCGAGGAAATCCGTGCTGGGCTCCTGCCCCATGAAGAAAAATATCCCGTCCAGCCTGATTTCCTTCTGCTCGCCGCTCTGGTTGTTCTTCACGGAGACGCTCTGCACGCGCCCTTTCCCGTTTATGGAAACGACTTCGGTGTTCATCAGCTTCTCTATCTTTGGGCTGTTCGCCTGCTCCTGCATAGCCTTCTCCGCGCGGAAGGTGTCCCTCCTGTGGACCAGGTAGACCTTGGATGCGAACTTGGAAAGCGCCGCGGCGCCGTCAAACGCGGAATTCCCGCCGCCCACGACCGCCACAACCTTGTTTTGGAAGAAGGGGGCGTCGCAGGTCGCGC
>CAIXOA010000133.1 GCA_903920925.1 uncultured Microcaldota archaeon
CCGAGGGCGTGAGGCGGGCGTAGATGTTGTATTTCTCCACCGTCCTGCGCAGTTCCTCGTCACTCTGGCCCGCGATTTCGGCTTCCGTGAGTATCCCGTCAGCGATGTTCTGAACGCCCACCTGCCCGCATATCTGGGCGGTCACCAGGGGGCTGTCGCCCGTGAGCACGTACAGCTGGACACCCATGCGCTTCAGATGGTCAAGCGCGGGAAGGGTGTCCTTCTTGGGCGGGTCCAGGAGTATTAGGAAGCCCATGAACGCCATTTCCTCCTCGTCCGCAGGGGAATACTCCTCCTTCTTCCCGGGCTTCTTGCAGGCGACCGCTATCACGCGGTAGCCCTCCTCCCCGAATTTGTCGTACATTCTCTTCAGCTTCTCCGTGTAGGCGCGGATTGGGACTTCCTTTCCCGAGATGAGGATTTTCGAGCATATTGGGAAGACGGTCTCCGGGGCCCCCTTAGTGATGAGCAGCCTCCCTTTTGCGTGCTCGACCACGGTGCTCATGCGTTTGCGGTCGTAATCGAAGGC
This sequence comes from uncultured Microcaldota archaeon, assembly GCA_903920925.1. GTDB lineage: Archaea > Micrarchaeota > Micrarchaeia > Anstonellales > Bilamarchaeaceae > CAIXOA01. Next base: position 530 of record CAIXOA010000133.1, read on the forward strand.
GATTGCCTGCACGTGCTCGTACCCCTTCATCCGCTGGAGCTGGAACTTGACGAGCGCATATTTCCAGATTGCGGAATCTATTGTGTCCCCCTTCACATGCCCGTGCTGCACCACGGCGGAGTTGCAGAGCAGGGAATAAAGCAGGATTTCGTCGTTCTCGTTCCCCATCGCGTCCAGGTAGCGGATGAGCGAAACCTCATTCTCGGTGAGCGTTCCGGTCTTGTCCGCGCATAGGATATCTATGTTGCCGAGGTCCTCTATGGACTCCAGGCGCTTCACCACCACGTGCTTCTCCACCATGCGCATGGCGCCGTGCGACAGGCCGATGGTTATTATTATGGGAAGGAGCTCGGGGGTTATGCCCACCGCAATTGCGAGGGAGAAAAGGAAGGATTCCAGGATGCCGTGGCCCAGGATGGAATTGACCACGAATATGAAGAGCGTCATTGCGAGTATTATCTTGAGGAGCATGTCCCCGAATGCGCGTATGCTCTTCTCGAAGTCGGTCTGCGGGGCCGGCGCCTTCATCGCGACGGAGGTCCTTCCCATGTAGGTGTCCCTTCCCGTGGAGGCGACAATCGCCTTCCCGGAGCCGTAGGTGACTGTGGAGCCCATGAGGAGCATGTTGGAGAGGCCTGCGATGGAGCTGCCCTCGCTTATGGGGAGGAAGCCCTTTTCCACGGGGTTGGACTCGCCCGTGAGCACCGCTTCGTTCGTCTCGAGCTGGCGCGCCTCGAGAAGCCTCGCGTCCGCGGGAATGATGTCCCCTATGGCGATGAGGATTATGTCCCCGGGGACAAGCAACTTTGTGCTTATTTCGGCCGCCTGGCCGTCCCGCATCACGTGCGCGGACATGGAGACGTATTTCCTCAGCTCCTCCAGGGCTTTTTCCGAGCGGTATTCCTGCACGAAACCCAGGAGGGCGTTCATGAAAACTATCGCGAATATAATGAGCGCCTCGGTATGGTCGCCGAGGAGGAATGCTACGACCGTGGCGACCAGAAGCACGTATATGAGCGGGTTCTGGAGCTGCGAGACGAAGATGCGGAGCGGGGTCTTCCTGTCCGGCGGCTCTATCTCGTTGTTTCCGTATTTCTCCAGGCGCGCCTTCGCCTCCTTGGAAGAGAGGCCTTCGTTGGAAGAACCTAGGGAATAGAACAGCTCATCCGGCCGCATCTTCCAGTATTCCTCCATGCATGGGTAATCAGGGAAATCAATTAAAAGGAAGCGGGATGGCTATTTCGAGGCAAGGTATTTGGAGAGATAGTAGGCCCCTGCGATTATGATTATTACTGTGAGAATCCACCAGTACCAGCATATCCCGAATAACTGCAGGCAGAAGAGGGCGCAGCAGGAGGGCGCGGGAACAACCGTCTCGGATGCGGGAGGCTGGGCGGGCGTGCCCTCTTCGTGGGAAGGCGGCTGCTGGGACGGGACCTCCACCGGGGTCGGAGGCTGGGCGGGCGGCTGCTCTGGAGTGGCATTCTGGTGCGTTCCGGTTCCCTCGGTTGGCGGCTGCCCGGCCGGAGGGGGCTGAACGGTCTGGTTCTGGGGCGGGATTGGCGGGACGCATGCCTCAACCGTGAATTCGCCGTCCACCTGCCTGTAGCCGGATAGATAGGCGGAATAGCGGTAGGTCCCATTCTGCGAGGGAGTGAAGGTTGCAGCGCCGTTCGCGCCCGTGTGGACGTGCGAGAAGCCGGAAACCGGGTAATAAAGGGTTATGTCCACTCCCTGCACACGGGAGGTGCCGCTCGTGGCGTTGAGGGATACCGGGCTCCCTGCGCACTCGCCGGAGACCGAGATGGAAAGATCGCTGGTGCCCCCCGAGCCTGGCGGCGGGGACGGCGGGGTGTAATTGTAGTCCAGGACGTAGCTGGAGAAACTGTTCACGTCCACCATGAG